>NZ_JARJHW010000110.1:0-24819 GCF_040560175.1 Streptomyces panacea | reverse complement strand
GGAGACGCTTCAGCATTCGGTGATCAGGCGCGGCCCCCCGGCCGTACTCACTCTCGCCGCCTGACGCGACGACACGCCCCGTACGCGGTACGGAGGGCAGTGACGTCGCGATGCCGACGCGTATCCGCGTACGGCTCACCGTCTCCCCCACCTCGTGGAGTGTCTCCTGTCATGAACGCCTCTCGTACGAACACGTCTCGTCGCGGTGTCTCGCGGCCGTCCACCGCCGGTCGTACGCGCACCGCCCGCCGTGTGGCAGTCGTCGGCGGCGTCGCCGCGTCCGCCGTCGTACTGCTCGCCGGTCCCGCCCTCGCGCACGTCGGCGTGCAGCCGGTCGGCGAAGCCGCCAAGGGCGGTTACGCGACGGTCAACTTCAAGGTGCCGAACGAGCGCGACGACGCCTCGACCGTCAAGCTCGAAGTGAACTTCCCGACCGAGCACCCGCTGGCGTCGGTGTCGCCGCAGGCCGTGCCCGGCTGGAAGATCGTCGTCACCAAGAGCAAGCTCGCCAAGCCGATCGAGCTGCACGGCAAGCAGATCACCGAAGCCGTCTCGAAGGTCACCTGGACCGCCACGGGCGACAACGGGGTCGGGCCCGGCTACTTCCAGCAGTTCCCGCTCTCCATCGGCCAGCTGCCCGAGGACGCCGACCAGTTGGTGTTCAAGACCCTCCAGACGTACGACAACAAGAAGGTCGTGCGCTGGATCGACGCGCCGGTCGAGGGCGCCGAGCCCGAGAGCCCGGCGCCGGTCCTGGCGCTGACCGCCGCCACCGAGGACGGCCACGGCGCGGCGGCCGGTGACAAGGACGACGCCAAGGGCGGCGCGGACCACGCCTCGGACAAGAGCGACGGCAAGGACGGGGACGGCGAGAACGCCGCCTCGTCCGACAGCGGCGACGGCACGGCCCGCGCCCTCGGCATCGTCGGCATCGTCATCGGCGCCGCCGGTGTGGCCTTCGGCGTCCTGGCCGGCCGCCGCCGTACCTCGTCCACCGGCACCCCCGCCAGCTGATCAGCGGGCGCGGGTCCGTCGCCGGGCCCGCGCCCGGAGCCCGTACTCCACCAATGGGAACTACCTCCATGCGCAAGAAGACCGTGCTCACCGCCGCCGCACTCACGGCGGTCGCGGCACTCACCCTGTCCGCCTGCGGAAGTGGCGACGACGACGCGTCGAAGCCCGTGGCCGATGTCTCGACCCAGCCGAAGACGCAAGCGGCGACCGTGCTCGACAAGCCCTTCGAGAAGCCGAACCTCGTGCTCAAGGACACGAAGGGCAAGACGTACGACTTCCGCGAGGAGACCAAGGGCAAGCCGACGCTGATCTACTTCGGCTACACGCACTGCCCCGACGTCTGCCCGCTGACGATGAGCAACATCGCGATCGCCAGGAAGGCGCTCCCCAAGGCCGACCAGGACAAGCTCCAGGTCGTGTTCGTCACCACCGACCCGGAGCGCGACACCTCCGCGGAACTCGCCAAGTGGCTGCCGAGCGCGGGCGACCCGTCGTTCGTCGGCCTCACCGGCGACTTCCCGACCATCCAGGCCGGCGCGCGCCAGGTCGGCATCGGCATCGAGCCGGCGACGAAGGAGAAGGACGGCAGCGTCGTCTCCATGCACGGGGCCCAGGTCATCGCGTTCTCGCCGAAGACGGACGGCGGTTACGTCCTGTACGGCGAGGACACGACGGCCGACGACTACACGAAGGACCTGCCGAAGCTGATCAAGGGCGAGAAGCCGTGAGAGGGCGCGTCGGCCGTCCCCAATCCCCCGTGTCCGTCGCGTCCGTCGCGTCCCGAGGGGTACGCCCCACGGTCGCCGGGGCGGCACTGCTGTCACTGGTGACGCTCGCGGGGTGCTCGTCGGCGGACGCCTCCGAGGACGAGCCTCGGTTGAAGGTCACCGGAGCGTTCATGCCGCAGCCCGTCAGTGACATGGCCTCCGGATTCCTCACGGTCGCCAACAGCGGTGGTGCGGCGGACAAGCTCACCTCCGTCACCAGCGACATCTCGGACGACGTCACGATCCACGAGACCAAGGACCAGAAGATGCGGCAGGTGGAGTCGTTCGACATCCCGGCCGGCGGCGCGCTGAGCCTGGAACGCGGCGGCAGCCATCTGATGTTCATGGGCCTGAAGAAGAAGCTCGAACAAGGCCAACGGATCTCCGTGGAACTGCACTTCGAGAAGACCGACCCGATCAAGGTCGACCTTCCCGTCAAGGAGACCACCTACAACCCCACGCGGCACTGAGGGACTGACTCACCATGACGGCCACCGCCCCCCGCTCCGGAACCCGGCTCATACGGCTGCTGCTCGTAGGCGCCGTACTGATCGTCGGCCTCTTCGGCGCGCTCTCCGGTACGGCGTCGGCGCACGCGGCGCTGACGGGCAGCGATCCGAAGGACGGGGCGGTGGTCGACGTCGCTCCGCGGGACGTCACACTCACCTTCTCCGAACAGATCGCCATGGGCGACGACTCCATCCGGGTCCTCGACCCCAGCAGCAAGCGCGTCGATGTCGCGAAGATGCGCGACCTGAGCCAGGGCGGCACCGTCCGCTACGCCGTCGGGCTGAAGCCCGGACTGCCGGACGGCACGTACACCGTCGCCTGGCAGGCGGTCTCGGCCGACAGCCATCCCGTGTCCGGCGCGTTCACCTTCTCCGTGGGGGCGCCGTCGGCGACCACGGCCACCGTGCCCGATCAGGAGGCCGGGGGCGGACCGGTCGGGACGCTGTACGACACGGTGCGCTACCTCTCGTACGTCGGGTTCATCCTGCTCGTCGGCGGTGCGGCGTTCGTCCTCGCCTGCTGGCAGCGGGGCGCGTCCGTACGGCCGTTGCAACGGCTCGTCGTCGGCGGCTGGGTCACCATGACCGCCGCGACGCTCCTCCTCCTCCTACTGCGGACGCCGTACACCGGGTCCGGCGAGCTCGGCGACATGTTCGACCTCGGCGGGCTGTCGGACGTACTGGACACCAAGACGGGCGCCGCGCTCGTCTCGCGGCTGTTGCTGCTCGGCGCGGCGGCCCTCTTCATAGCGGTGCTGTTCGGCGCGTACGCGAAGCGCGTCACGGAAGCGGAAGCGGAATCCGGAACGGGGGCCGGAACAGGGTCTGAGGCCGGGTCCGAAGCGGAATCCGAAACGGGGTCCGAAAGGGAGTCCGAAAGGGAGTCCGACGCGGAGAAGGCGAAGGCCGACCTCACCTTCGGGCTGAGCCTGGGCGGCGCGGTCGTCGCCGCCGGTATCGCCGGGACGTGGGCACTGTCCGAGCACGCGTCGACCGGGATCCAGACCGGCCTCGCCATGCCGCTCGACGTCCTGCATCTGCTGGCCGTGGCCGTCTGGCTCGGCGGCCTCGTGTCGCTGCTGGTCGCCCTCTTCCGGGCACCGGACATCGAACGCGCGGCCGTGCGGCGCTTCTCGCGGATCGCCTTCGGCAGCGTGGTCGTCCTGGCCGTGACCGGGCTCTACCAGTCGTGGCGGCAGGTCGGCTCCTGGGACGCGTGGACCGATACGTCGTACGGGCGGCTCCTGCTGGTCAAGGTGGGGCTGATCTCCGTGCTGCTCGGTGCCGCCTGGTTCTCGCGGCGCTGGACGGGGCTGCTGGGCGAGCGGGCGAAGACCGATGCGGATGCCGGCACGGAAGCGGAAGCCGAAGAGGTCGAGGAAGAGGCGGGGGCCGGGGGCGGTCCCGATCCCGAACGCGCCGGCCAACTCGCCCGCCAGCGGACCGCGTTGGCCACGGCCCGCAAGAAGCGGAACCGCGACGCCGACACCGAGCGGTCCGGGCTGCGCCGCTCCGTACTGACGGAGGCGTGCATCGCCCTGGTGGTGCTCGCCGTCACGACCGCCCTGACGGGCACCGAGCCTGGCCGTACGCAGGAGAAGGAGGTCGGCCGCGCGAGCAGCGAGGCCGCCGCGCCCGCTCCCGCCCGCCCCATCAGCCTCACCGAGCCCTTCGACACCGGCGGTGCGAAGGGCAAGGGCACCCTGCGGTTCACCCTCGACCCCGCCCGCCCCGGCGCCAACCTCATGCACGTCTGGATCGACGGCCCGGACGGCAAGCCGATGGACGTGCCCGAGGTGAAGGTCGCCTACACCCTGAAGTCGGAGCAGATCGGCCCGCTCCCCGTCGTGCCCGAGCGTCTGGCAGCGGGACACT
This sequence comes from Streptomyces panacea, assembly GCF_040560175.1. Classification (NCBI taxonomy): domain Bacteria; kingdom Bacillati; phylum Actinomycetota; class Actinomycetes; order Kitasatosporales; family Streptomycetaceae; genus Streptomyces; species Streptomyces panacea. The sequence continues at coordinate 20,654 of NZ_JARJHW010000110.1, read as the reverse complement.
GGAGCACGGGCAACGTACAGATCCCGATGCCCGGCGACTGGCAACTCCAGGTGACCGTGCGGACCTCGGACATCGACCAGACGACCATCGAGCAGAACGTGAAGATCGGCTGACCCCGTGAGCGACACCCGTACGACCAGTGGCACCGAATCCGACGCCGACGCCCGCGACACCGACGGCCGCGACGCCACCCCCGCGATCTCGCGGCGGCGGCTGATCGGTACGGCCGGTGCGGTCGGCGCCGCGGGCCTCGTCGCCGGAGCGGCCGGCGGGAGCGCCACGTACGCCGCCACCCGCCCCGACGAGCCGACGGCGCTCGCCACGGTCGGCTCGGCCACCGTCGCGTTCCACGGCGCCCACCAGGCCGGCATCACCACCCCGCTCCAGGCCCGCGGCCATCTGGTCGCCCTCGACCTCGCGGCGGGCGGCGGGCGCAAGGAGGCCGCCGCGCTGCTGCGCCGCTGGTCGCAGACCGCGCGGCGGCTGATGGCGGGCGAACCGGCCGGGGAGCGCGACACGGGCATCGCGCTGGACGCGGGACCCTCCTCGTTGACGGTCACCTTCGGCTTCGGCCGGACCTTCTTCGACCGTACGGAGCTGGCCGACCGGCGCCCGTCGGCGCTCGACCCGCTGCCGGCCTTCTCCTCGGACCACCTCGACGCCCGCCGCAGCAACGGCGATCTGTGGGTGCAGATCGGGTCGGACGACTCGCTCGTCGCCTTCCACGCGCTGCGCGCCCTTCTTACAGAGGCGGGCGACGCGGCGCAGGTGCGGTGGCAGATGAACGGCTTCAACCGTTCACCCGGCGCCACCGCCCGCCCGATGACGGCCCGCAATCTGATGGGCCAGGTCGACGGCACCAACAACCCCAAGCCGGCGGAGCCCGACTTCGACCGGCGGATCTTCGTCCCGGCGAAGCCGCCGGCCGGGACACCCGACTGGATGGCGGACGGCTCGTACGCCGTCGTACGCCGGATCCGGATGCTGCTCGACGACTGGGACGCCCTGCCGGTCGACCGCCAGGAGCTCGTCATCGGCCGCCGCAAGTCCGACGGCGCCCCGCTCACCGGCGGCACGGAGACGACCGCGCTCGCGCTCGACAGGACCGGCCCGGACGGCAAGCTCGTCATCCCGGACAACGCGCACGCGCGGATCTCGGCGCCGGAGCAGAACGGCGGGGCCGCGATGCTGCGCCGCCCGTTCTCCTTCCACGACGGCATCGCGCCGGACGGCACCCCCGACGCGGGCCTGCTGTTCATCTGCTGGCAGGCCGATCCGCTGAGGGGCTTCGTGCCGGTGCAGCGCAAACTCGACCGGGGGGACGCGCTGTCGGCGTTCGTACGGCACGAGTCGAGCGGCCTGTACGCGGTGCCCGGCGGACCGCGCGAGGGCGAGTACGTGGGCCAGCGGCTGCTGGAGTCCTGAGGCCGGCGCCGGACGCCCGGCCCGAGCCGGGGATCCTGAGCCGGAGCCCCGCGCTGACGTCCCGAGCCGTCCGCCGGTCGGACTAAAGTGACCACATGTCGGCCACGCGCTACACGTACCTGGGCCCCGAGGGCACCTTCACCGAAGCCGCCCTCCGCACCCTTCCGGAAGCCGCCACCCGGGAGCTGATCCCGATGGTCTCGGTGCCCGCGGCCCTCGATGCCGTACGGCACGGGGACGCCGCGGCCGCCCTCGTACCGATCGAGAACTCGGTGGAGGGCGGTGTCACCGCGACCCTCGACGAACTCGCGTCGGGCGAGCCGCTGATGATCTACCGCGAGGTCGTGCTGCCCATCGCGTTCGCGCTCCTCGTCAGGCCGGGGACGGCGCTGTCCGACATCAAGACGGTGACCGGCCATCCGGTGGCGCAGCCGCAGGTGCGCAACTGGCTGCGGGCCAATCTCCCGAACGCGCTGTGGGAGTCGGCCGCGTCGAACGCGGACGGTGCGCGGCTGGTCCAGGAGGGCCGGTTCGACGCCGCCTTCGCGGGTGAGTTCGCGGCGGCGACGTACGGGCTCGAAGCCCTGGTCACCGAGATCCACGACGCCGAGAACGCGGAGACGCGCTTCGTCCTGGTGGGCAGGCCCGCGCGGCCGGCGGCGCCGACCGGCGCGGACAAGACGTCGGTCGTGGTCTGGCTCGGCGAGGACCACCCGGGCGCGCTGCTCGAACTGCTTCAGGAGTTCGCCGTGCGCGGGGTCAACCTGATGCTCATCCAGTCGCGGCCGACGGGCGCGGGCATCGGTAACTACTGCTTCGCCGTGGACGCCGAGGGCCATATCGCGGACCGGCGCGTGGGTGAGGCGCTGATGGGGCTGAAGCGGATCAGCCCGAAGGTGCGGTTCCTGGGGTCGTACCCGAGGGCCGGGGTGGCTCCGGCGGACCTGCCGCGGCTGCGCGCGGGGACGTCGGACGCGGAGTTCATGGACGCCGCCGACTGGCTGGCCCGCAGCCAGGACGGCCGGATCTGAGCCGGCGAGGCGGTGGAGGGGCCCGTTGTCCCCAGAGTTATCCACAGGCCAACCATTCTCCCTGGGGACAAGTCGACAGCGCCGACGGACGGGGTCGACAAATCTCCTGAGCGACCGCACTCCCATCCACAGGGCACGGAAGTGGCCCGCGTCACCCCTATTCCGTTGATCAACTCGTTAGAGGGACCAAGTCCCACCCGAATGAGCATGCGAGGCAGGTTTCGGAGGAGATTCCTCCCGCCCCCACATGGACTTTCACCGCGACGTCGCTCGCGATCCACAGATTCCCCACACAGCCTGTGGATAACTTTCGGAGCCGGTAACGCCTCTGTGGACAACGTCGCCCCAAGTGCCGCGCGCCGCAAGGGAAATGAGTCAACGGAGCATCGCGAGCGCCTCGTTCCGGGGAATTGGCCACCCGCTATTGACGTAAGCGACCCTCCCTTTTCACTCTTTCCTCACTCTCCCCAATTACGGCAATTCAGACAAAGCATCACACGCTGAAATATCGGGTGGGGTGGCGGAAGCACGCACCGGTAGCCTGGTGGGGTGATTGACCTTCGCCTGCTCCGAGACGACCCCGACCGTGTCCGCGCCTCGCAGCGCGCCCGTGGAGAGGACGTCGCCGTCGTCGACGCCCTGCTCTCCGCCGACGAGCGGCGCAGGGCCTCCGGCGTCCGCTTCGACGAGCTGCGCTCCGAGCAGAAGACGCTCGGCAAACTCGTGCCCAAGGCCACCGGTGACGAGAAGACCGAGCTGCTGTCGCGCACGCGCGAGCTGTCCGCGGCCGTGAAGGCCGCCGACGCCGCGCAGCACGAGGCCGACGAGGAGGCCAGGCGGCTGCTCCTCCAGCTGGGCAACATCGTGCACCCGGACGTGCCCGTGGGCGGCGAGGAGGACTTCGTCGTCCTCGACACGATCGGTACCCCGCGCGACTTCGCCGCCGAGGGCTTCCAGCCCAAGGACCATCTGGAGCTCGGCGAGGCGCTCGGCGCCATCGACATGGAGCGCGGCGCGAAGGTCTCCGGCTCGCGCTTCTACTACCTGACGGGCGTCGGCGCCCTGCTCGAACTCGCCCTGGTGAACGCGGCCATCGCGCAGGCCACCGACGCCGGCTTCGTCCCGATGCTGACCCCCGCTCTGGTGCGCCCGCGCGCGATGGAGGGCACGGGCTTCCTCGGCCAGGCCGCGGAGAACGTGTACCACCTGGAGAAGGACGACTACTACCTGGTCGGTACGTCGGAGGTGCCCCTCGCCGCGTACCACATGGACGAGATCATCGACGCCGACAAGCTGCCCCTGCGGTACGCGGGCTTCTCGCCGTGCTTCCGCCGCGAGGCGGGCACGTACGGCAAGGACACCCGGGGCATCTTCCGGGTGCACCAGTTCGACAAGGTCGAGATGTTCTCGTACGTCGACCCGGCGGACGCCGAGGCCGAGCACACGCGCCTGCTGGAGTGGGAGAAGCAGTGGCTCACCGGCCTCGGGCTGCCCTTCCAGGTGATCGACGTGGCCACGGGCGACCTGGGTGCCTCGGCGTCGCGCAAGTTCGACTGCGAGGCGTGGATCCCGACGCAGGGCAAGTACCGCGAGCTGACGTCCGCGTCCAACTGCGACGGTTTCCAGGCCCGTCGGCTCTCCGTACGGATGCGTGAGGCCAAGGACGGCAAGCAGCAGGTGAAGCCCCTCGCGACGCTGAACGGCACGCTCTGCGCCGTACCGCGCACGATCGTGGCGCTGCTGGAGAACCACCAGCGGGCCGACGGTTCGGTGTGGGTGCCCGAGGTGCTCCGTCCGTATCTGGGCGGGCGCGAGACGCTGGAGCCGATCGCCAAGTGAGCTCCGCCCCTGCTTCCGTCCCCGCCTCCGCCTCCGCCTTCCCGTTCAAGCTCGTCGCGACCGACCTCGACGGCACGCTGCTGCGCGAGGACCACACGGTCTCCGCGCGGACGCGCGACGCGCTCGCCGCCGCCACGGCGGCGGGCGCCGCGCACATCATCGTCACCGGGCGGGCCGTGCCGTGGACGCGGGGCATCCTCGACGATCTCGGGTACGACGGGTTGGCGGTCTGTGGCCAGGGCGCGCAGGTTTACCACGCCGGTGAGCACAGACTGCTGACGTCGGTGACGCTGGACCGGCAGGTGGCCGTCCTCGCGCTGTCGAAGATCGAGGCGGAGGTGGGCCCGCTGGCGCTGGCCGCGAGCCGTGACGGTCTCGACGGTGAGGTCCTGATCGGGCCGGGCTACCGGGTGCAGGAAGGCCCGCTGCCCTCGCTGCTCCTGGACGATCGCGCCGAGATGTGGACCGCGCCTATCAACAAGGTCTACATCCAGCATCCGGAGCTGAGCGACGACGCGTTGGCGAAGGTCGCGCACGAGACGGTCGGCGCCATGGTGGCCGTGGTGATGGCGGGGCCGGGGGTCGTGGAGATCCTGCCGCTGGGTCTGAGCAAGGCGACGGGGCTCTCGCTGGCCGCGCGGCGGCTCGGCGTGACGGCGGCCGACACGATCGCGTTCGGCGACATGCCCAACGACATTCCGATGTTCGGCTGGGCGCGGCACGGTGTGGCGATGGCCAACGCGCACGAGTCGCTGAAGGCCGTGGCGGACGAGGTGACCGCGTCGAACGACGACGACGGAATCGCCGTGGTGTTGGAGAGACTGCTTCAGCGGGGCTGACCCACTCGGCCGATCCCGCGAGGGGAGAGGGAGGGGGCGGTCCGCGCGCGAACGCGCGCTCGAAGCGACCGCCCCCTTGGGCGGGTCACCGTCGGCCGCACGGAGCGGAAGTGATTACTCCGGTGCCGGGTCGGGACTGCCCTGTCGGGAACTCGACGGACTCGAACTACTGGTCATCGCCGCGCTCCTCTCCCGGTCCAGTGGTGCCTGACACCATCACTGTGCACCCGCACGGCAGTTGGGCGCCACCCGATTACGCGGGTCCTGGCGCGGTGGCCGTTCCGTCCGGCCACCGCGCCAGGACCCGCGTACCGGGCTCACTCCTCGCCGGCGAGCGTCAGCGTGCGCAGCTTCTGTCCCGCGAACCAGGTCGCGACGACCGTCACGCCGACCAGCAGCACGACCGCCAGCGGCAGCCCGACGTCCGAGGTGATCATGTCCGTGTCGCTGGTCTTCTGCGCGACCGCCAGGGACCACTGCTGGACGCTGAGCGTCCGCGCCCCCGCGACCAGGCTGCCGAAGAGCGTCTCCCACACCAGCGCGTACACGAGGCCGATGACGACCGCGTGCCGGCTGACCGTGCCGAGCAGCAGGAACAGCGCGCTGTAGGCGATGGAGGCGACCAGCGCGGCGATCGTGTAGGACACCGCGATCTGCTGGCCGTTGCCGTTGAGGATGTATCCGGCGATGAAGGTGGGGACCGCGGAGAACACCATCGTCACGGCGATCGCCACGATCAGTTTGGTGAAGATGATCGTCGGCCGTTTCACCGGCTTCGCCAGCAGGTAGACGATTGAACCGTCGTCGATCTCGGGGCCGATGGCGCCCGTTCCCGCGATCACGCCGATCAGCGGGATCATCGTGGCGAGGGCGAAGCCGCCCAGGACGTTCGAGGCGGTCTGGTCGTCCACGCCGTTGAAGGCCCGTACGGCCACGGCGATGAGGATCAGCAGGACCGGCAGGATGAGGAGGACGGCGGCCCGGCGCCGGCCGAGCAGGGCCCGGTAGGTGAGCCGGGCGACTGTGGGTTCGTACATGGACGTCACAGCTCCTTTCAGGGCGCTCAGGCCGCTACGAGGTACGAGAAGACCGATTCGAGGGATTCGTCGGAGGGCGAGACCGAGAGCAGCCGGATGGAGTGCTCACGGGCGACCCTCGGCAGCAGTTCCGTGAAGCGCCCGAAGTCGACGGCCTGGATGCGCAGCGCGCCCTCGGCGACGTCGACCTCGATGCCGGCCGTCGAGGGGTCGGCAATCAGCGCGGCGGCCAGCACGCGGTCGTCGCTGGACCGTACGAGATAGCGGTGCGGCCGGTCGGTCATCAGCCGGCGGATCTTGCGGAAGTCGCCGGAGGCGGCGTGCCGGCCGGCGACGATCACCTCGATGTGGGCGGCGAGCTGCTCGACCTCCTCAAGGATGTGCGAGGAGAACAGGACGGTACGGCCGGAGTCGCCCATCCGCCGCAGCAGGTCCATGAGTTGCATGCGCTGGCGCGGGTCCATGCCGTTGAACGGCTCGTCGAGAAGGAGCACGGACGGTTCGTGGACGAGCGCGGACGCCATCTTCACGCGCTGCCGCATGCCCTTGCTGTACGTCGCGATCTTGCGGTCCTGCGCGTACTCCATCTCGACCGTGGCGAGGGCCTTGTGAGCCTCCTTCTTACCGAGGCCGTGCAGTTCGGCGTTGGCGACGACGAATTCGAGCCCGGTGAGGAAGTCGTACATCCCCTCGCGTTCGGGGACGATGCCGATCTCGCGGTAGACGGACTCGTTGCGCCAGATCTGGTCGCCGTCGAGGGTGACGCTTCCGTTGGAGGGGGCCAGGAAGCCGCCCATCATGTTGATGAGCGTGGACTTGCCCGCGCCGTTGGGTCCGAGCAGTCCGGTGACGCCGGGGCCGACGGTCATCGTCACGTCGTTGACGGCGACCACGTTGCCGAACCAGCGCGACGCGTGCTCGATGTTGATGGTGGTCACAGCCCGACCTTCCGGTAACGGCGCATGAGGACGGCGTACGAGCCGAAGATGAGCGCGAGGACGACCAGCAGATAGACGACGCCGACGCCGGCCGAGGGGCCCGCCTCGCCGGGGAACGACGAGGTGGCGCCGAGGAAGGCGGTCTGTACGCCGTCGATGAGCGTGACAGGTGAGAAGAGGCCGAGCCACTGGACGGCGCCGTCCGAGCCGGTCTCGGAGGCGATCGCCTGGACGGTGGAGACGGCGCCGTAGGTGATGGTCAGCGTGGCGATCACGGCGGCGACGCCGAAGCCGCGGCGCGGGGTGAGGGCGGCCATCACGAGGCCGAGTCCGCCGAAGAGGAGCGAGAGCAGGGCCACGGAGACGAGTCCCTGGCCGAAGCCCTTGGTCTGGTCGACGAAGTCCATCTTGGCGAGCAGCGATCCGATGTAGAGGATCAGCAACGGCGCGGCGGTCAGGGCGAAGAGGGCGGAGGCCATCGCGCCGTACTTGGCGACGACGTAGTCGACGCGCTCGATGGGGCGCGAGAAGTACAGCGGCACCGTCTTGAACCTCAGGTCGCGTGAGACCGACTGCGGCGCCTGGGCGGCCAGGAAGAGCGCGATGAGGGCCTGGGTGAAGATCGCGTACTGCGTGTACGGGATCGGCAGGTCCTTGAGCTTGGTGGCCACGGCGACGGCGACCATGATCGCCGCGGGCACGCACATCACGGCGAACAGGATCATCGGCAGGATCTTGGACTTGCCGGACCGGCCGAGGCCGTAGGAGCCGCGCAGGGACTGCGAGTAGAGGGAGCGGCGGGCGTAGGCGCGGCCGAGCCGCGGGCCGTCGTAGTTGCGGTAGCCGATGTTGTGGATCTGGGTGAGGTCAGTGCTCATCGCTGCCGCCTCCCTTCTGGAGTGCGAGTTCCGCGGTGCCGCTCGGCGCCGGTACGGCCTGCCCGTCGGCGGCGGCCGACCGGGCGTCCTTCGCGCGGAAGACCTCCGCGATGTGGTGGCGGCGCTGTTCCATCCGTACGAGGCCGAGTCCGAGTTCGGCGACGGTGTCGCGTACGACGTCGTACGTCTCCTCGCCCGTCGCCTCGATGAGCAGGATGTGGCCTGCGCCCGGCAGCCCGTCCTCCTCGCCCACGTGGAGCGAGAGCCCGGCCCTGGTGAGGGCCTCGCGCAGGGCGCGGGTGCCGTCGGGGTGGGTGTCGGTGTCGGTGACCTCGACGGCGAGGGTCGCCGTGTTCTGTGTGAAGTCACTCGTGGAGCTGGAGCGCAGCAGCTTGCCGCCGTCGATGACGACGACGTGGTCACAGGTGCGTTCGAGCTCGCCGAGGAGGTGCGAGGTCACCAGGACGGAGATGCCGAAGTCCGTGTACACGCGGCGGATCAGGTTGAGCATCTCGTCGCGGCCGACGGGGTCGAGGCCGTTCGTCGGCTCGTCGAGGAGGACGAGTTTGGGGTCGTGGACCAGCGCCTGCGCGAGCTTGACGCGCTGCTTCATGCCGGTCGAGTAGCCGCCGATGGGGCGGTACCGCTCCTCGTACAGGCCGACGTGGCGCAGCGTGTCCGCCGTGCGTTCACGGGCGGCGGTCGGGGGGAGGCCGGACATGCGCGCCATGTGGACGACGAGTTCGGTCGCCGAGACGTCGGGCGGCAGGCAGTCGTGCTCGGGCATGTATCCGACGCTCTCGCGGATGGCGGCGCCACTGGTGGCGACGTCGAACCCGAGCACGGCGGCCCGGCCTTCCGTGGCGGGGGACAGACCCAGCAGGATCTTGATCATGGTGGACTTGCCGGCTCCGTTGGCACCCACCAGACCGGTCACGCCCGGTCCGATGTCCAAGGAGAGCCGGTCAAGCGCGGTTACCCGGGGGAACCGCTTACTCAGGCCTTCAGTAGCGATCACAGTCACGTTTAAGACGGTAGTGGCGCACCCCACAGCGGACGTCAGCCCTGGCGGCTGTCTCGGGGTCCGTCTTGAGGTGTACGGACCCGTAAGGGCAGCATAAAAAGTTAAGCCGAAAGTTCCGGGGCGGAGAGTTGTCCACAGGCTCGACGGGGCCCCTTGACGCAGCCGCCGGACATTGTCACATTCATCAGTGTCAAGTTACGGACGCGTACCGCGATCGGCGCGCGCACGGCACGGGCACGGGCACGGAGGTGTGGCATGGCTTCAGCGGTGACGGGCGAACGGGCAGCGGACGTGCGGGGATTCAGATCCGCGCAGCGCCTGGCCTACGAGTGCGCCGAAGCGGTGGCCGCACGTCTGCGGCCGGGTGTCACCGAGCGCGAGGCCGCCCGGATGCAGCGCGACTGGTTGCGGGCGCGCGGGGTGCGCGACTGGTTCCATCTGCCCTTCGCCTGGTTCGGGGACCGTACGGCCTTCACGGGGTTCCGGATTCCGCTCCAGTTCTTCCCCACCAACCGCAGGCTGGCGGAGGGCATGCCGTTCATCCTCGATCTGGCGCCGGTCCACCGGGGTTTCCCCGCCGACGTCGGCTACTCGGGCTGTCTGGGCCCCGGTCCCAACCCGCTGCACGACAAGCTGCTCGCCGATCTCCGGGCCCACCGCGAGCTGCTGCTGCGCGAGGTGCGCGAGCGGCGACCGCTGCGGGAGATCTACGAGGACGTGGACCGGCTGATGGTCCGGCAGGGATACGAGAACAGACACCGGGCCTACCCGTTCGGTGTGATCGCCCACAAGATCGACCGAGTGAAGGACCGGCGCTGGTCGCCGCGTGTCCTCGGTTTCGGTACGCAGGCGCTCAAGGGCCTGGCGAGCGACGCCCTGCACGGGCACCGGGACGGCTGGTCGCCGCTGTGGAGCCCGTACGGATTCTCCGACCACCCGCCGAGACCGGGGCTGTGGGCGGTCGAGCCGCACCTCGGATTCCGGGGTACGGGGGCCAAGTTCGAGGAGATCCTGGTGGTCACCGACTCCAGGGACCCGGCCGAGAGCGCGTTCTGGCTGGATGACGATCTGCCGCATGTGCGGCGTTGGGCGGAGGGTGCGTGATGTCGCTTCAGTCAGTTCCGTCGCCGGCCGGGCCGGCCGGGGCGCGTGAACGCCGGGTGCGCACGGGCGGGATCGACCTGTGCGTGGCCGAGCTGGGTGATCCGGCACGGCCGACGGTCCTGCTGGTGCACGGCTATCCGGACAGCAAGGAGGTCTGGTCACAGGTCGCGGAGCGGCTCGCCGAGCGGTTCCATGTGGTGCTGTACGACGTCCGCGGGCACGGCGGGTCGACGGCGCCGAAGCCGCTGCGCGGCGGCTTCACCCTGGAGAAGCTGACGGACGACTTCCTGGCGGTCGCCGACGCGGTGAGCCCGCACCGGCCGGTCCATCTGGTGGGGCACGACTGGGGTTCCGTACAGGGCTGGGAGTTCGTGACCGTACGGCGCACCTCGGGCCGTATCGCCTCCTTCACCTCGATGTCGGGGCCGTCGCTGGACCACCTCGGGCACTGGATCAAGCGGCGGCTGACCCGGCCCACGCCGCGCGCGGTGGGCCAACTCCTCGGCCAGGGCGCCAAGTCCTGGTACGTGTACCTGCTACAGACGCCGGTCCTGCCCGAACTGGCATGGCGCGGGCCGCTCGGCAGGCAGTGGCCGAAGATCCTTGAGCGGTTCGAGAAGGTACCGACGGGGCGGAGGCCCGCGGCGCCGGCCGGCGGGAAGCGCGACGGGAAGGGGGCCGGGGGCTCGGGGAGCGCGGAGCGGGGCGGCGCGTATCCGACCGCCTCGCTGCCGGACGACGCCGCGCACGGCGCCTGGCTCTACCGGGACAACGTCAGAGCCCGGCTGCGCAGACCGCGCGCCGACGCGCACGCGCACGTTCCGGTCCAGCTGATCACCCCAACCGGGGACGCCTTCCTCTCCGAGCGGCTCTTCGACGATCTGGAGCGGTGGGTGCCCCAGCTGGTGCGGCGTACGCTCCCGGCGAAGCACTGGGTGCCGCGTACGCGACCGGACCAACTGGCCACCTGGATCACCGAGTTCGTCACGGCCCACGAGCCCGAACCGGAGAGCGGGGACGACGACACGGCCGCCGCGGGACCCGTCGGCAAGGCTCGCCGGGAGAGCCGGGCCCGCCGGGCGCGGGACCTGGTGGCGAGCGGGCCCTACGGGGAGCGGTTCGGCGGGCAGCTCGTCCTGGTGACCGGCGCGGCGAGCGGCATCGGGCGGGCCACGGCGTTCGCGTTCGCCGAGTCGGGCGCCCGGGTCGTCGTGGTCGACCGCGACGCCGAAGGGGCCGCCAGGACCGCCGAGATGGCCCGGCTGATCGGGGCGCCGCGGGCCTGGGCCGAGACCGTCGACGTCGGCGACGAGGAGGCGATGGAGAAGCTGGCCGAGAAGGTCGCCAGCGAGTACGGCACGGTGGACGTCCTGGTGAACAACGCGGGGATCGGGCTCTCGGGCCCGTTCCTGGACACCACGAGCGAGGACTGGAAGAAGGTCCTCGACGTCAATCTCTGGGGCGTGATCCACGGCTGCCGGATATTCGGCGGGCAGATGGCGGCGCGCGGCCAGGGCGGCCACATCGTCAACACCGCGTCGGCGGCGGCCTATCAGCCGTCGCGTGCGCTGCCCGCCTACAGCACGTCGAAGGCGGCGGTGCTGATGCTCAGCGAGTGCCTGCGCGCCGAGCTGGCCGGGCAGGGCATCGGGGTCAGCGCCATCTGCCCCGGCTTCGTGAACACCGGCATCACGGCCACCGCGCGCTTCACCGGAGTCTCGGCGGAGGAGGAGAGACGACGCCGCAAGCGGACCGCCCGCCTGTACGGGCTGCGCAACTACCCGCCGGAGAAGGTCGCCGACGCGATCCTGCGGGCCGTCGTCCGCAACGAGGCCGTCGTAGCGGTCACGCCGGAGGCCCGGGGCGCCCGGCTGCTGTCCCGCTTCGCGCCCAGGACGCTGCGCGCGATCGCCCGTCTGGAGCCGCCGCTGTGAACGCCCCGGGAGAGAACGACGCCGACGGCACCGGCGCGGAGCGGCACGGCCGGAGCCCGGACGGGAGTGGGGTGACGGGCGAGCCGGATCTGGCGGACGGGCCGCATCCGACGGACGAGCCCTATGTGATCGCGCCCCGGCGGGTGTCGTTCGACTGGCGCGGGACCCCGCTGCACTGGATACCGGACGAGCCCACCGCCACGCACGTCGTCAACGTGCTGCATCTGCTGCTGCCGGCGGGCGAGCGCTGGTTCGTCAAGGTCTTCAAGGAGGCCCTGCCGCTGGTCCGGGACCCGGTGCTGCTCAAGGACGTCAAGGGCTTCATGGGCCAGGAGGCGACGCACAGCGTGCAGCACGCGTATGTGCTGAACCACCTCGCTGACCAGCGGCTGGACACCGAGCCGTACACCCGGCACGTCGACTACCTCTTCGAGGTACTCCTCGGCGAGAAACCGCCGTTCGGAGCGCCGTGGCCGCCGCGGGACTGGCTGCGCTTCCGGCTGGGGATAGTCGCCGCGATCGAGCAGTTCACGGCGGTCCTGGGGGACTGGGTGCTGCGCGCGGACGCGCTGGACCGCGCGGGGGCGGACGAGGTCATGCTCGACCTGCTGCGCTGGCACGGCGCCGAGGAGGTCGAACACCGGGCGGTGGCCTTCGACATGTACCAGCACTGCGGCGGCCCCGATCCGGTGCGGTACGCCCGCCGGCTGGAGACCATGGCCGTCGCCGCGCCGGTGATGCTCTGGTTCTGGGCGCGCGGGGCGGCGTATCTGATCCGGCACGACCCGCAGCTCGGGGGCCGGCCGCGCTACTCGCTGCGCGAGCACAACCGTGCCGTGGCCAAGGGCCTGTTGCCCACCTGGCGCGAGCTGGGCTCGGCGGTGCCCCGGTACTTCCGGCGGTCGTACCATCCTTCGCGGGAGGGTTCGCTCCGCAGGGCAGTCGACTATCTGGCGACCTCGCCGGCGGCCCGCGCGGCGGCCGGAGCGGTCGGCCGCGCCGCGCTGAAGTAGCGCGTGCCGGGGCCGTGGGAGGAGTGAACGTGTCGGAGAGATCGGGTACGGACCGACCCCCGTCCGGTGGCCGGTACCGGATCGAGGACCTGGCGCACGCGAGCGGCGCCACCGTCCGGACCATCCGCGCCTACCAGGACCGCGGGCTGCTGCCCGCCCCGGAGCGGCGGGGCCGGGCCAATGTGTACGGGGACCCGCATCTGACCCGGCTGCGGCAGATCGCGGACCTCCTCGAACGGGGCTACACGCTCGCCTCCATCAAGGAGTTGCTGGAGGCGTGGGACACCGGGCGCGGTCTCGGCGGGGTACTCGGCCTGGTCGCCGAGGTGCACGGCCCGTGGACCGACGAGCGGGCCGCCCGGATCAGCCGCGCCGAGCTGGACGAGCGGTTCGGCGGCTCGCCCGACGACGCGGCGCTCGCCGAGGCGGTGGAGCTGGGGGTGCTGGAGCGGGTCCCCGGGCGGGACGACGAATTCCTCGTACCGAGCCCTCAAGAGCTGGCAGTGGCGGCCGAGTTGTACGCGGCCGGGGTGCCGCTGGCCGCGATCTCCGCCCACCTGCGGGAACTTCGCGGGCAGGTGGAGCACATCGCCGAGCGTTTCATGGAGTTCACGATCGAGCACGTCTTCGCGCGGTATCTGGGTCATCGCCCGCCGACGGACGCGGATGCCGCCGAGGCGGTGTCGCTCGTACGCCGCCTGCGCCCGCTCGCGCGGCAGACGGTCGACGCCGAACTGGCGCGCGCCATGCGGCTGTTCGCGACCCGGCATCTCCAGCAGCACCTGACGGCGCAGGACCCGGAGCCGTCGGGCCCGGAGACCCGTACCGTGGCCCTGCCCGCCGGGACGATCGACGCGGTCCAGAGGCTGGTTGGCGAGGAGAGTGCCCCGGAGTTCATCGCACTGGCCGCCGAACGGGAGCTGCGGGCACGGACGTTGGACGTGCTCGCCGCAACCCACAGACAGAACACCCAACTTGACCAAATGGGTTAATCCAGGCGTCAGTTGTCCACAGATTCGCCAAATGGCCTGTGGATAAGCCAAGTTGACTGTGGATCAAACATTTCAGCACTGATCGTTTTCAGATCGGATCGAGCTGCGGATCGAAGCGCTTGAGACCGGACCGAAATGAGTGGCGCCCGCCCGACGCCACCGGGCACCCTGTGCGCATGACCAGAACAGGCACGACACCGGGCGCGGGAACGCCCGACGAGCGGCGCACCGTGAAGATGTCGAAATACCTCTCCAAGCACCTGCGGCACCAGCCCGAGCGGATCGGCCTCACGCTCGACCCGAACGGCTGGGTGGAGATCGACGCGCTGCTCCGCGCCACCGCCGACCACCGCTTCCCCATCACCCGCGCCGAGCTGGACCACGTCGTGGCCGTCAACGACAAGCGGCGTTTCACGATCGAAGGCGGCCGGATCCGCGCCAACCAGGGCCACACCGTCGAGGTCGACCTGGACCTGCCGCCGGCCGAGCCGCCCGCGTACCTCTACCACGGCACCGTCGCCCGCAGCCTCGACGCGATCCGCGCCGAGGGCCTGCGCCCGATGAACCGCCACCACGTCCATCTCTCACCCGACCGCGAGACGGCGACCCGTGTCGGCGCCCGCCGCGGCCGGCCCGTCGTCCTGCCGGTGGACGCGGGCGCGATGCACCGCGACGGCCACGTCCTGCGGGTGAGCGCCAACGGCGTCTGGCTCGCCGACGCCGTACCGCCGCGCTACCTCCGCTTCAGCGACTGAGCTGCGCGAGCCCTTCCGTGGCGATCCGCTCGAACAGCGCCGGATCCATCGCGAAATCCGAGTCCGGGATCGGCGCGTGGAGCACGATCTCCGTGATCCCCAGCTCGAAGTGCCGGCCCGCGAAGTCCACGAACGCGTCGAACGAGTCCAGCGGACGCCCCGGTGTGAAGCCGGTGAGCAGGATCTTCTCCAGACCGGCCACATCACGGCCGATCTCCTGGCACGCCGCGCCGAGCCGGCCGATCTGCCCGCCGATCGCCGCCAGCGACTCCTCGGCCGTGCCCGACTCGAAAAGCTTCGGGTCCCCCGTCGTCACCCACGCCTGACCGAGCGCCGCGGCGAGGCGCAGCCCGCGCGGCCCGGTCGCGGCGACAGCGAAAGGCAGCCGCGGGCGCTGCACACACCCGGGAATGTCACGGGCCTCGACCGCCGAGTAGTACGTCCCCTCGGCCGTCACCGCGTCCTGTGTCAGCAGCCGGTCGAGCAGGGTGACGAACTCCGCGAACCGGTCGGCCCGTTCACGCGGCGACCAGGGCTCCTGCCCGAGCACCACGGCGTCGAAGCCCGTCCCGCCGGCCCCGATCCCCAGGGTGACCCGGCCACCGGAGACGTCGTCCAGCGAGATCAGCTCCTTCGCGAGCGTCACCGGATGCCGGAAGTTCGGCGAGGTCACCAGCGTGCCCAGCCGGATCCGCTCCGTGGCGCCGGCGGCGGCCGTCAGCGTCGGGAGCGCGCCGAACCAGGGGCCGTCGCGGAAGGTGCGCCACGACAGATGGTCGTAGGTGTACGCGGCGTGGAAGCCGAGCCGCTCGGCACGCTGCCATTGCGCGCGACCGCCGTCGTGCCAGCGGTTGATCGGCAGGATCACGGTGCTCAGACGCGGACTCATGCGGCCAACCCTACGGCGACCCCTCCAGCAGCCGCCCGGCCAGGGGCTTCCGGAGCCGGGCGGCCGTGCCGTCGGCGGTCCGGGTGGCCGCCCGCCGGGCCCTCTTCCGGCGGCGGGGCCCTCGGCGTCGAACACATCCACGCCCGGCAGCACCTCGTGGTGCTCTCATATGTGCGCCCCTCCGCCCCCACGTGCACGCCCGTGCGGGAGAATGAACGGGTGACCTCAGCTACCGATTCCTCGCTTCCCGCCCGCCCCCGGCTGATCGCCACCGATCTTGACGGAACGTTGCTTCGCGACGACAAGACCGTCTCCGACCGCACCGTCGCCGCGCTCGCCGCCGCCGAGGAGGCCGGGATCGAGGTCTTCTTCGTCACCGGGCGGCCGGTCAAGTGGATGGGGGTCGTCAGCGACCATGTGCACCGTCACGGCCTCGCCATCTGCGCCAACGGCGCGGTCGTCGTCGATCTGCGTGGCGGCGGGGAGGGCGCCGGAGAGCTGATGAAGGTCCGCGGCCTGGACCGGGCCGTCGCGCTCGACGTCGTACAGGCACTGCGGGACGCGGCGCCCGGCACGTCCTTCGCCGTCGAGAAGACGACGAACTTCGGCTACGAGCCGCAGTACCCGCCCTTCCAGGACGACCCCGGCGCGCACGTCGCCGTGGCGGAGAAGCTTCTCCAGGAGGCGGGCGAGGGCGACGCCGATCCGGTGATCAAGCTGCTGGCGAACCACCCGAGCCTGACACCCGACGGTTTCCTGACCCTCGCCCGTACGGCCGCCGGGCACCTGGCCTCCTTCACGCGCTCCAGCCCCACCGCGCTGCTGGAGATCAGCGGCCTCGGGGTGAGCAAGGCGAGCACGCTCGCGCTCTGCTGCGCCGAGCGCGGCATCTCCTCCGACGAGGTCGTCGCCTTCGGGGACATGCCGAACGACGTGGAGATGCTGGAGTGGGCCGGTTCGTCGTACGCGATGGGCAACGCGCACCCGGACGTGATCGCGGCGGCGTCGGGGCGCACGGTGGCGAACAACGAGGACGGGGTCGCCGTCATCATCGAGCAGCTGGTGGCACGCGCACGGGCGGAGGGTGGCGCCTAGAGCGGCGCCTGCCAGATCACCGTCGTACCGCCGCCGGACTCGGCCGGGCCCGGGCCGACCTCGCTCGATCCGCCCAGCGACTCGGCGCGGCGGCGCAGGTTCCGCAGGCCGCTGCGCCGGCCGCCCTCCGGGATGCCGACACCGTCGTCGGCGACCGACAGCCGGACGGCGGGTGTGCCGTCGGGCAGTTGGGCGTTCGCGTCCACCGTGACCTCGATATGTGATGCCCGCGCGTGCCGGAAGGTGTTGGAGAGGGCTTCGCGGAGCGCCGCGATGAGGTTCTTGCCGGTGAGTTCGCCGACGGCCGTGTCGACCGGGCCGACGAAGCGGTGGGTGGGCTTGAAGCCGAGCGGCACGGCCGCCATGTTGATCTCGCGCAGTACACGGGTCCGCAGCGCGGACGGCTCCTCGGCCGGGCCCTGTTGCAGCGCGAAGATGGCGGTACGGATCTCCTGGATGGTGACGTCCAGTTCGTCGACCGCCTTGCCGACGCCCGCACGGACCTCGGGCACGTCCGACTGCCGCTGCGCGGTCTCCAGCATCATCCCGGCGGCGTACAGGCGCTGGATGACCAGGTCGTGGAGGTCGCGGGCGATCCGGTCGCGGTCCTCGAACACCGCGAGCCGTTCCCGGTCGCGCTGTGCCTCGGCCATCATCAGCGCGAGAGCCGCCTGCGAGGCGAACTGGGTGGCGAGCGAGCGCTCCGACTCGGTGAAGGGGCGCGCGCCGATCGCACGCGGTGTCGCGAGTACGCCGAGCACCCGGCCGTCGCTGTGCAGCGGCAGCAGCATGCTCGGGCCGTAGGGGCGGGACAGCGGGGAGATCAGGCGCGGGTCGGTGCTGGCGTCGGCCACGTGGACGGACTCGCCCGCCAGCAGCCTGGCGACGACGGGGCTCCTGGCCGGGAGCCTGGTGCCGATGGGCGCGATCGAGGTGTCGGACGATACGGCGACGATCTCCAGTCCCCCGTCGGGCGTGGGCAGCAGGACGACGCCCGCGGCCGCGTCGGCGAGCCTGCGCGCCTGCTCGGCGACGACGGTGAGCGCGTGATGCGCGTGATGGGCGTGGTGGGGGTGGTCCGCGTGCCCGGTGGTGTCCGCGTGCCCGGTGTGGTCATGGTCCACCGTGTGGTCGCGGTCCTCGGCGTGGTCGCGGTCCTCGGCGTCCTCACCGGAGAGCAGGGCGGTCGTGACGGCGACCGAGCCGTCGATCCAGCGCTCGCGCTGCCGGGCCGCCTCGTACAGCCGCGCGTTGCCGATGGCGAGGCCCGCCTCGGTCGCGAGCACCCGCACCAGGTGCTGGTCGTGGTCGGTGAATTCCGCGCCGTCGTGCTTCTCGGCGAGATAGAGATTCCCGAGGATCTCGCCCTGGACGCGGATGGGAACGCCGAGGAACGTCCGCATCGGCGGGTGGTGCGGCGGAAATCCGACCGCGCGCGGATCGGCGGTGAGGTCCGCGAGCCGGAGAGGTTCGGGATGGCGGATCAGCTCGCCGAGCAGTCCGCTGTGGCCGTCCGGGCGGCGGCCGATCCGCCGCGCGACATCGGCGTCCACGCCGTAGGTGACGAAGTCGGAGAGACCTCCGCCGGCTTCGTCCACGACGCCGAGCGCCGCGTAGCGGGAGCCGGCGAGACGGGCCGCCGTCTCGCAGATCCGGTCGAGGGTGGAGTGCAGGTCGAGACCGGTGCCGACGGAGCGCATGGCTTCGAGCAGTTGCGGGACGCGGGCGGTGAGCTCGGTGGACAGGCCCTGGAGCCGGCGAGCCGCGTCGGCGTCGCGGGCGGCGGCCCCGTCGTCGGGAACGGGGTCGTCCTCGTGGAAGTCCTGAGGTTCGGGCGCTGGCATAGCCCCGACCCTAGTTAGTGCCATTTGGTATGGAAAGTCGGTTCCTGGATCACACGGGTTGATCGACCAGGCCGACCGGTCCGCGCTCCCGCTCCAGCATCCTGCGCAGCGGCCCCTCCACCGCGACCAGCTCGGCGTACGGCCCCCGCTGCACCACCCGCCCCTCGTCCAGCACGATCACCTCGTCGACCGCGTCGAGCCCCTGGAGTCGATGGGTGATGAGCAGCGTCGTCCGCCCTTCCGTCACCGCCAGCAGGTCCACGGTCAGCGCGTCGGCCGTCGGCAGGTCGAGGTGTTCGGCGGGCTCGTCCAGCACGAGGACGGGGAAGTCCGCGAGGAGCGCGCGGGCCAGGGCCAGGCGCCGGCGCTGGCCTCCGGAGAGCCGCGCGCCGTGCTCGCCGACGAGGGTGTCCAGGCCGGCGGGCAGCCCGTCGACCCAGTCCAGCAGGCGGGCGCGGCGCAGGGCGTCGCGGAGGTCGTCCTCGGTCGCGTCCTTGCGGGCGAGGGCGAGGTTCTCCCGTACGGAACTGTCGAAGAGGTGCGCGTCCTGCGCGCACAGCCCGATGAAGCGCCGCACCGTGTCGCCGTCCAGCGCCGCCGCGTCCGTGCCGCCGAGCCGGACACCGCCCTCGCGCGCGTCCAGGAAGCGCAGCAGTACCTGCGCGAGCGTCGTCTTGCCCGCTCCGGACGGGCCCACGACGGCCACCCGCTTCCCGGCGGTCAGTGTCAGGTCGACGCCGGTGAGCGCGTCGCGTTCCTGCCCCGCGTACCGGGCCGAGAGGCCCCGTACCTCCAGCGGGAACGGCGTCGCCGGAGCGGCGGCCGGGTGCGCGGGCTCCCGTACGGGGACGGGCGCGTCCAGCACCTCGTACACCCGCTCGGCGCCGCGCGCGGCCCGCTGCCGGTACTGCACCGCGAGCGGCAGACCCGCGACCGCCTCGAACGCGGCGAGCGGGGTCAGTACGACGACGGCCAGCGCGACACCAGGGAGGCGCCCGTCGTGTACGGCGCCCACACCGGCGTACGCGGCTGCCGCCACGGTCAGCCCGCAGATCAGCGCGGACAGGCCGCCGCCGAGGGCGGTGGCGGTGGCGCCGCGCGAGGCGATGGCCGTCAGCGTCGCGTCGGCGTCGCGGGCCGCGCGGATACGGCTCCGGAGGGCGCCGGCGACGGTCAGTTCGGCGCAGCCGTCGAGGAGTTCGGTGACACGGGTCGCCAACAGGCCGCGCGCGGGGGCGAGTCGCCGCTCGGCGCGGCGGGCGCAGGCGCCGCTCACCAGCGGCACGCCGACGCCGGCGGCGAGCAGCCCGACGGCCAGCACGGCGCCCGCCTCGGGGAGCAGCCAGCCGGTGAAACCGACGGCGCCCGCGCCGACGAGCACGGCGGAGCCGACGGGCAGCAGCCAGCGGAGCCAGTAGTCCTGGAGGGCGTCGACGTCGGTGACGAGCCGGGAAAGCAGATCACCGCGCCGGGCCTCGCGCAGCCCGGCGGGGGCGAGCCGTTCGAGCCGCCGGTAGACGGAGACGCGCAGGTCGGCGAGCATGCGCAGGACGGCGTCGTGGGAGACGAGCCGCTCGGCGTAACGGAAGACGGCGCGCCCGATCCCGAAGGCCCGGGTCGCGGTCACGGCGACCATCAGATACAGCACGGGCGGCTGCTCGGACGCCCGCGAGATGAGCCATCCGGACACCGCCATGAGCCCCACGGCGGACCCGAGGGCCAGGCTCCCGAGCACCGACGCCAGCAGGAACCGCCCCCGCAGGGTGCCGATGGCGGCGCGCGTACGGGCGAGGGGGTGGGCGGGTTCGGCCCGGCGGCCGGCCGGGTCACCGTCGGCACGGCGGCCGTGATCGGACGCGGCCCGGCCGTCGGCCACGACGTCACCCGCCGCCCCGGGCCGGGGCCGGGGAGCCGTCGGACCGTCGCCCGTGCCATCGCCCGGAGACGAAGCCCCGGACGACAGGGCCCCCGGCGACAGGGCCCCCGGCCACAGCGCCGCCGTCCCGCCGTCCGGATA
>NZ_JARJHW010000011.1:0-76766 GCF_040560175.1 Streptomyces panacea | reverse complement strand
GCGAAAGGCCCGTTCATGAACGCCACCCCCACCGCTCCCGCCGGCACCGCACCGACCGCCGAGAACACCGACGGGCTGCCGGTCATCGCCGTCACCATGGGCGACGGCGCCGGAATCGGCCCGGAAGTGATCGTCCCCGCCCTGCTGGACCCCGGCACGCTCAGCCGTATCCGGCCCGTGGTCGTCGGCGACGCCGAGCGGCTGCGCCGGGCCGCGGAACTGGTGGGACTCGCGGGCCAGGTGGAGATCGTCACCGTCGAAGCGCCAGGGGACGCCGAGTTCGTCCCCGGCCGGATCAACGTCATCGACCTGGGGCTGCTCCCGGCCGACCTGCCCTGGGGCAAGCTCTCCGCCGTCGCGGGCGACGCCGCCTACCAGTACGTACGGGTCGCCGCCGAACTCGCCCTCTCCGGCGCCGTCCAGGGCATCTGCACCGCCCCCCTCAACAAGGAGGCCCTGCACGCCGGCGGCCACCTCTACCCCGGCCACACCGAACTCCTCGCGCATCTGACCGGAGTCGAGGAGGTGTCCATGATGCTCTCCACCGACACCGTCAAGGTCATCCACGTCACCACGCACATCGGCCTGATCGACGCGGTCAACCGGATCGAACCCGGCCTGGTCGAGCGCACCGTCCGGCGCGGCCACGACGCCCTGGTACGCGCCGGGGTCGAGCACCCGGTGATCGGGGTCTGCGGAATCAATCCGCACGCCGGGGAGAACGGGCTGTTCGGCTACGGCGAGGAGGAGAAGAAGATCGTCCCCGCGCTGGAGATCCTGCGCGCGGACGGTATCGACGCCCGGGGCCCGCTGCCCGCCGACACCGCGTTCTTCCTCGCCGGACGCGGCGACTACGACCTGATCGTCGCCATGTACCACGACCAGGGCCACGGCCCGGTGAAGATCCTCGGTCTCGAGGCGGGCGTCAACCTCACCGTCGGACTGCCGGTGATCCGCACCTCCGTGGACCACGGCACCGCCTTCGACATCGCCGGAACCGGCACCGCCGATCCCGGTAGCATGATCGAGGCACTTCGGCAGGCGGCCGCGCTGGCCCCCAGCCCCACCGGCTGACCCTTCCGGCCGACCGCCACCGACGCGGACGCGGACGTCACGCTGCCGACTCGGACAACGACAGGACGGGAGCACATCCACCGTGAGTGTCACGGGTTCACGCCGCCGCGATCAGATCGTCCACCTCGCCACCACGACCGGACTGGCCAGCGTCGAGGAACTCTCGCGCACCTTCGAGGTGACCGCGTCCACCATCCGCCGGGACCTGGCCCGGCTCCACACGGAGGGCCGGCTGGCCCGGACCTACGGCGGCGCGATGGCCCTGACCGCGCACCCCGAGGCGAATCTGCGCCAGCGCACGGGGGAGGCGTTCGAAGCCAAACGGGCCATCGCGCGCTGGGCCGCCACCCGGATAGTCCCCGGCGAGAGTGTCTTCCTGGACGCGGGTACGACCGTGGGCGCCCTCGCCCACGAACTGCGCGGCCACAAACCGCTCACGGTCACCACCAGCAGTCTGACGGCCCTTCAGGAACTCGGCGACGTCGACACCCTCGACGTCCAGTGCCTCGGCGGCACCCTGCGCCCGCTCAGCCAGAGCTTCATCGGCCCGCTCGCCGAGGCCGCCCTGGAGCAGATGACGTTCGACCGGGCGTTCCTCGGAACGGACGGGGTGACCGCCGAACACGGTCTCTGCGAGGCGGACCACCGCCAGACCCGGCTCAAGCAGCTCGTCGCCCGCCGCTCCCAGCGGGTGTACGTCCTCGCCCACGCGGCGAAGTTGGGCCGCCGCCCCTTCCACGCCTGGGCCCGGCTCGCCCCGCCGTGGACCCTGGTGACCGACACCGACGCGGACCCGGAGACGGTCAAGGCCCTGCGGGGCCAGGGCATCACGGTCACGCTGGTGGGGCTCGGCCAGGCCGACGGGGGCGCCGGGTAGCGGGGTCGTCGAGACAGCACGCTCATGGGGGCGTGCTGTTCGAGCCACAGCCGGGCCGCCACCAGCCGCGCGGCGCGGGCCGGTTCATCGGCGCGCGGGCATCGGCCACCTCTGGACCCTCCACACCCGGCGCGACCGTGCCGAACACCTCATCGGCTCCTGACCGTCGATCAGGGGTCGGTCCGGCCGGCGAGCCGGGCGAGGGCTTCGGCGGACGGGGAGGCGGGCTCGGGGGTCAGGATGACGAGCGTCTGGTCGGGGTCGCCCTCGACGGCCAGGACCACGTAGTCGAGCGTGAGGTCGCCGACGAGCGGGTGGCGCAGGCGTTTCGTACCGGTGGTGTGCGCGAGGACGTCGTGGGCGGCCCACATGCGGCGGAACGTATCGCTGCGCAGTGACAACTCCCCTGTCAGTTGGGCGAGTCGCGGGTCATCGGGGTGCCGTCCCGCGTACAGGTGCAGTGTGGCCACACAGTCGCCGGCGATCGTCTCCCAGTCGGCGTACAACGTGCGGGCGGCCTCGTCGAGGAAGACGAAGCGGGCGAAGTTGCGCTCGCGATGCGGCCGTGTCTGGAAGTCGGTGAAGACGGCGGAGCCGAGCCGGTTGGCGGCCAGGATGTCCATACGCCGGCCCAGGACCATCGCGGGGACGGCGAGGGCGTCCAGCGCCCCGTACACGACGGGGTGTACCCGCTGCGGACCGAGCGGCCGATCGCGGCGGGCACGGGCGTCCGTGGGCCGGGCGAGGGCGAAGAGGTGGGCGCGTTCGGTGTCGTCCAGTCGCAGGGCGCGGGCGACGGCCTCCAGGACAATTCGGGAGACGCCCTGGGTGCGGCCACGTTCCAGGCGGACGTAGTAGTCGACGCTGACCCCGGCGAGCCGGGCGACCTCCTCGCGCCGCAGCCCCGGCACCCGGCGGGCGCCCGGATGCGGGGCGAGACCGGCCTGATCGGGAGTGATCCGGGCCCGGCGGGTGCGCAGGAACTCACGGATCTCGGTGCTGCGGTCCATGACTCCACCGTACGGCGGGCTCCTGCACGTCCCCGCCCGCGAAGGAGGTACTGGGGGACCCCCGGAAGAGCGCTGCCCCGTACGGCGGCCCGGACGCCGGCGACGGGTGGTTGCCTGGATGGCGGGCCGGGCATCCCGCACTGATCATGGGAGCCGCGGGCCCGCCACGCGGAGCACGGCCATGAGCCGCCGCTCCGACACCCGGCCGGGAAACGGAAACCGGAAACGGAAACCGGAACCACGGAACCACGGAACCCAAGGAACGGAACTCTCTGATGAAACACATCTCTCTGGGCGGGCTCGACGTCTCCCGGATCGGCCTCGGCGCCATGTCGATGTCCGGCTTCTACAACGTCGGACAGGGCAGCGAAGCCGAGTCGATCCGAACCATCCACCGGGCACTGGACCTGGGCGTCACCCACCTCGACACCGCCGAGATCTACGGCCCGTACGCCAACGAGGAACTGGTCGGCCAAGCACTGAAGGGCCACCGTGACCAGGTCGTCCTGGCGACGAAGTTCGGTATGGTCCAGCACGCGGGCGCCGGCCCCGGCGTCATCGACAGCGGCCCGGCGAACATCCGCACTGCCGTCGAGGGCTCCCTCAGGCGCCTCGGTACCGACCACATCGACCTGTACTACCAGCACCGGGTCGATCCCGGCACCCCCATCGAGGACACCGTCGGGACGCTGGGCGAGCTGATCGCCGAGGGCAAGATCCTCCACTACGGCCTGTCCGAGGCCGGCCCCGACACGATCCGCCGCGCCCATGCCGTGCACCCGGTCACCGCACTGCAGACCGAGTACTCCCTCTGGACCCGGGACGTGGAGGAGGAGATCCTGCCGCTGCTGCGCGAACTGAACATCGGCTTCGTCCCCTACTCGCCGCTCGGCCACGGATTCCTCACCGGCCGGATCCGCTCCACCGACGACCTCGCGGACGACGACTGGCGCAAGACCAACCCGCGCTTCACCGGCGAGAACTTCCCACGCAACCTGCGCATCGTCGACGAGGTCGAGGCCGTCGCCACCGAGGCCGACGCGACACCGGCACAGATCGCCCTGGCCTGGCTGCTCGCGCAGGGCGACGACATCGCCCCGATCCCCGGCACCAAGCGGGTCGCCCGCGTCGAGGAGAACACCGCCGCCGACGCCGTCAGGCTCACCGCCGCGCAGGTCGAACGGCTCAACAACCTCACGCCGGCCTCCGGCGAGCGCCACGAGGCGGGGAACATGGCCACCATCGACCGGTGACAACTCCGGCACCTACCTCTCCCGTCTTCCGTACCCACGGGCTTCGCCCGTACGGAAGGTGGTCGAGCGGTCCTGTCGGGTTGCCACAACAGCCACAACAGCCACGACTACTCGGACGACGTGGCCCGCGCCTTCCGCGACCGGGTGTTCCTCCTGGAACGCTCGACCAGCGCGGTCAACCGGCAGCCCGTCAACGTACCCGAGCGACAGGGCGGCCCGGCCCGGCCGCGTACATCTCCACCAGGCCCGGCGCGGACGGTCTCGCCGGGCTGCTGCCCGGACTCACCGGCGACCACCCCCACACCTGACTCCCGCGAACGCGAACGGCACCGGACCGTCCTGCCCACCAGGCCCGGACGGTCCGCCGAGAGGCGCCGCCACGCACAGGGGCGTACGAGTGGTCGTTTCCTGAAGCCCGTGGCCCTCTTCGCTGTCGAACGACTTCGACTCTTCAAGAGCCTTGACCGGGACATGACCCACGCGCACTATGGGAGCGCTCCCACTAGTTCAAGGCTTGACGCGCCACTGGCGTTCCTCAGCCTCGCGGCGCACCGGACCAGACGTCCCGGACTGATCAGCTCCTTCGAACGGCACCCACCCGTATTCGGCATCGGGCCGCGCGCGACCAGCGGCGCGCCCTGGACGGAGAGTGACTTCAGCCATGAGATCTCGTACGGCCTTACTGGCCGCCGCCGCCCTGACAGCAGCCGCCACCGGAACAGCCACCGCCGCGGACGCGGCCCCAAGCGCCGCCGCTGCCGCGGGCTGCACCGTCGCTTACACGGTGCAGACCCAGTGGGACTCCGGATTCACCTCCGGCGTCACGGTCACCAACACCGGTGACGCGGTGAGCGGTTGGAATCTGACCTGGTCCTTCGCGGGCAACCAGCGCGTCACCCAGGGCTGGAACGCCGACATCGCCCAGAGCGGCACCGGCGTCACCGCCAGGAACGTCGCCCACAACGGCACACTCGCCACCGGCGCCTCCACCTCGTTCGGGTTCAACGCCTCGTACAGCGGCGGCAACGCGATACCGGCCACGTTCAAGCTGAACGGCGTCACCTGCAACGCCGGCCCGGTCGACCCCACGGACCCGCCCACCGAGCCGCCCGGTCCCGGCAACCGTGTGGACAACCCCTACGCCGGCGCCAAGGTCTACGTGAACCCCGAGTGGTCCGCGAAGGCCGCCGCCGAGCCGGGCGGCAACCGCATCTCCGGCCGGCCCACGGGGGTCTGGCTCGACCGCACCGCGGCGATCGAGGGCGTCGGGAGCGGCATGGGCCTGCGCGACCACCTCGACGCGGCGCTGACGCAGAAGGGCACCGGCGAACTCGTCGTACAACTCGTCATCTACAACCTGCCGGGCCGCGACTGCGCCGCGCTCGCCTCCAACGGAGAACTCGGCCCGACCGAGATCGGCCGTTACAGGACCCAGTACATCGACCCGATCGCCGCGATACTCGCCGACCAGAAGTACGCCGG
This sequence comes from Streptomyces panacea, assembly GCF_040560175.1. Classification (NCBI taxonomy): domain Bacteria; kingdom Bacillati; phylum Actinomycetota; class Actinomycetes; order Kitasatosporales; family Streptomycetaceae; genus Streptomyces; species Streptomyces panacea. The sequence continues at coordinate 71,070 of NZ_JARJHW010000011.1, read as the reverse complement.
TCTGCGCATCGTGACGACCGTCGAGATCGACTCTCTGCCCAACCTCGTCACCAACGTCACCCCGCGCCCGACCGCCACCCCCAACTGCGATGTGATGAAGGCGAACGGCAATTACGTGAAGGGCGTCGGTTACGCCCTGAACAAGCTGGGCGACGCGCCCAACGTCTACAACTACGTGGACGCCGGGCACCACGGCTGGCTCGGCTGGGACGACAACTTCGGCGCGTCGGCGGAACTCTTCAAGACCGCCGCCACCGCCGAGGGCGCGACCGTCGGCGACGTCCACGGCTTCATCGTCAACACCGCCAACTACAGCGCGCTGAAGGAGAACCACTTCACCATCGACGACGCCGTCAACGGAGTCTCGGTCCGCCAGTCCAAGTGGGTCGACTGGAACCGTTACGTCGACGAACTCTCCTACGCCCAGGGCATGCGCACCAAGCTCGTCTCGCTCGGCTTCGGCACCAACCTCGGCATGCTGATCGACACTTCCCGCAACGGCTGGGGCGGCACCGCCCGGCCCGCCGCTCCCGGGCCGAGGACAAGTCTGGACGCCTATGTCGACGGCGGTCGCTACGACCGGCGCATCCACCTCGGCAACTGGTGCAACCAGTCCGGGGCCGGCCTCGGCGAACGACCCCAGGCCGCGCCCGCCGCGGGTATCGACGCCTACGTGTGGATGAAGCCGCCGGGCGAGTCCGACGGATCGAGCACGGCGATCCCGAACGACGAGGGCAAGGGCTTCGACCGCATGTGTGACCCGACGTACGAGGGCAATCCCCGGAACAACAACAACAAGTCGGGGGCGCTGGCCGGAGCACCCGTGTCCGGCCACTGGTTCTCCGCCCAGTTCCAGGAGCTCATGAAGAACGCGTACCCGGCTCTGTAACAACGGCTCTCCGGAGGCGGGTCGAAGCGCTTCGACCCGCCTCCGGAGGACATCGCCGTCGCGGCGCGGCAGAAACCGCCAAGCGGTCCATCTCACCGGGTACCCGTGAACGGGGCCCTGGCCGGCGGTGAGTCCGGCCTCATCGCCGTGACGACGCAGAGATCGCGATGGCCGTCACCACCACGGCCCGCGCCTGCGGCTACGACGTGCTGCTGACCGACGAGAGCTCCGCCCCCGAACGTCGCCGGGGCCCTTCGATGGGCTCTGGCGCAATTGGGCGGCGGCGGATGCGCGCTGTTGGCGGCGGGCCTCGGCTCGCCGGTGGCTGAGGTGCGCGAACGTGCCGTCCGGTCCCTCGCCGAGATTCCGGGCGGTGAGGCGACCGCACCGCTGCGGGACGCCCTCACGAACTCCGACGTCGTGGTCCGCAGGTGTGCGGCTCTGGCGCTCGGGGCGCGTGGGGTGTCCGACGCGGTCCCGACGCTCATCACCATGGTCGTCGGCCAGCCGCATGAGGAGACGAACGATGCCGACGCGGCCGATGCGCTGAGCGCGCTGGCTGCCGATCCCGCGCTGGCGGACCGGATCGCTACCCAGCTCGTCGACCGCCTCGCCCAGCGCACCGCTGAACCGTCCGCACGCCGACGGCTGGCACAGGCGCTCGCGGACATCCCGGGACCCGCGGCGTCACATGCCCTCGCGGATCTGTCACACGACGAAGACCGCACGGTCGCGCTCGTCGCGCAGTACGTTTTGACCGTACGCGACGAGCGATGACGCCACCCCTGGCCACCCGGCGAAGGACTGCCGCTAGGAGGCCTTGCTCAGGGCAGGGTCGGTGCGCCAGACGACGGCGAGCTCGGACAGCGGTACGCCGAGTGCCTCGCTGAGCCGGACGATGGTGCCGAACGCGGGCGTCGGCAGCCGACCGGTCTCGATCTTGCGGAGGGTCTCCGGCGAGATCTCTGCCGCCAGGGCCACTTCTACGGGGCTGCGTCCGGCCCGGGCGGTGCGCAGCGCCGCCCCGAGGCGTCGGCCCGCCTCGATCTGTTCGGGGGCGAGCGGATGACGAACCATGCGCACATGCTAGAGCCGCCGGTGTCCGGCGGGCAACCACACCACCCTCTGGTATAAATATACCTGTCGGTCGCCCCGGGAATCGAGGATCGCAGTGATCGAGCACAAATCTCCCAAAGACATCGAGCGCATGCGTGTCACCGGACAGTTCGTCGGCCAGGTGCTGGCCGAGCTCGGTGACCTCGCCGCGGTAGGTGTCAATCTGCTGGACCTGGAGCATCACGCCCGCCGCCGGATCAAGGAGCGCGGCGCGGAGTCCTGCTACTGGGACTACGCGCCCTCCTTCGGCAAGGGCCCGTTCCGTAACGTGGTGTGCCTCTCGGTCAACGACGCCGTGCTGCACGGACTGCCGCACAGCTACAAGCTGCGCGACGGGGATCTGCTGACCATGGACATGGCCGTGAGCATCGACGGCTGGTCCGCGGACTCGGCCCACTCCGTCGTCGTCGGCACCCCGGCCAAGGAGGATCTGCGGCTGATCGAGGCCACCGAGGTCGCCCTGGAATCCGCCATCAAGGCCGCCCAGCCGGGCAACAGGCTCGGTGACATCTCGGCGGCCATCGGCGCGGTCGCCGCCCAGTACGGTTACCCGGTCAACCTGGAGTTCGGTGGCCACGGCATCGGCCGCACGATGCACGAGGACCTGCACATCCCCAACAACGGCCGCCCCGGCCGCGGTTGGAAGCTGCGCCCCGGCCTGACGATCGCGATCGAGCCCTGGTTCGCCGCCGGCACCGACAGGATCGTCTTCGATCCGGACGGCTGGACGATCCGCTCGGCCGACGGCTCGCGCACCGCCCACTCCGAGCACACGGTCGCCATCACCGAGGCCGGCCCGCTCGTACTCACCCGGCGCCCCGAGAGCAGCAAGGGACGCGAAGGCCAGCGTTCATCGGCGACCGGCCACTGACGAGTCCTCGCACCGGCCGCGGGCAGGAGGGCCTCCCGACCCCGCGGCTGCTCGCAGTCCGGACAATCGTCCGACCATCCCACCGAACGCGACGTCGGTGCGCCGCGGTAGACCGGTGGCCACCTCCACCGCGACATCCTCGTCGCCGTTCGGCTCCACGACCGCCCGGACCTCGCCCTCGGGCGCGTTGAGGGCCGCAGCGAACCGCACCTGTTCATCGGCGGCGCCGATCTTCCGACCGATGGTCAACTGTGAAGCTCTCACCGCCATTTACGCTGACCGTACGCGTTTGGTACGCGATACATACGCTTCACGCTAGGGTTGCGGCACAGGAGGTGCTGCATGTCCGAGCTGTTCGACGCGGTCGACGCGCTGGTCGCGTCCCGCTCCCCGCTGCCGCCCCCGGCGGAACGCAAACGGCTGCGTCAGGCGCACGGCCTGACGCTGGACGAGGTGGCCGCCGCACTGCATGTGCGGCGCGCGACCGTCAGCGGCTGGGAGGCCGGCAAGACCGAACCACGGCCGCCGGAGCGCGACGCATACGCCCGTATGCTGAAGCAGCTCGCCCAGCTCTACCCCGCCAACGCCCTGGTGTCCCCCGAAGACACGGCGGTCCCCGAGACACGCGCCGTCCCCGTCGTCTCTGCCGCTCCTGCGCCACCGGTAGCCGAACCGGCCGAAGCGGTGGTCCAACCGGCCGAAGCCCGCACCCGACCCACTGTCCCGACGGCGGAGCCTGCTCCCGCAATCACCGAACTCCGCCCCGCCGCTGTGCCGCCTCCGGCGGCCACCACCAAGCCGTCGTCGCGTCGGCCGGTGGCGAGGGATGCCGCCCCGGCGAGCGGTGTCGATCCGCGTTTCGAGAACGGTCCGCTGGCGGTCGTCGACGTCGAGGACGGGAAGGTGCTGGCGTACTGCGTCGGCGGCCTCGTGCTGGACGTGCCCGCGAAGAGTCTGCCGGCGCTGGTCGACTGGACGCTCACGGAGGCGAGGCTGGGCGCGCCGAAGCTGGCCGGTCCGGGGAAGCCCGCCGACCCATTGCTCGTACTGACCGAGGCCGCATGCGAGCGCTACGGTCTGCCCGTCGTCCTCACCGAGGGTGAACGGCTCGCGGGGCGGCTCCCGGAGGGCCACAAGGCCAACAGGCAACTGGCCCGGGCCGACTGGAAACTGACGAAGCGCGGGTTCGGACCGTGGGCGCGGATCTATCGCCCGGCGCAGGGCTCGGAGCGTGCCTGCGTCCAGCTGTGCATCCCGTCCTGGCAGGCGCTCGACACCCGGCACTGGGGTAGGGCCGGGCAGCTTCCGCCGGCGGAACTCGCCCGCCTGCTGGGTACGTACGCGCAGAGGGTGATGACGCCGCGCGGCTCCACCGCCGTCACGGGCCTGGAGCTGATGACCGCGCTGCACCCGCCGACCCGCGCCTCCGAACCGGACGCGACGGGCAAGCGGCACTCCGAGCACAACCCCGGCAGTCTGGGCAAGGACCCGGTGGACTGCGCGCCGTGCGAGGCCCCGGACGGGCATCCGCTCCTCGCCGACCTGCCGCGATTCCACCGCCGCACCCCGGCGGAGGTTCTCGTGGAGGAGGCGTACGACTGGGCGCGCCCGCTCACCGACGCCGAATGCCTGCACCGCAACCTCGTCGGCCTGGACGTGAACATGGCCTTCGCCGCCGGAGCCAACGGTCTGCCCGTCGGCCTCGCCGAGCCGCCGACGCACGTCGAGGCGCCGGTGTTCGACCCGAAGCTGCCCGGCTCATGGCTGGTCGACCTGTCCCACGTCGACCTGTCGCGCGTGAAGGCCGGCAAGGAGTGGGTGGAGCTGGACGGCAGTCTGCTGCCGAGCCCGTTCACGCCGAAGGGGGACCGGCCGCAGGGGCCGGCCTGGTACGCGACGCCCACCGTCGCGTACGCGGTCGAGCTGGGCTACGAGGTACAGCCGGCGGAAGCGTGGGTGCGGTACGACAACGGCCGTTACCTGGACGGCTGGTACAACCGGCTGCGCGACGCCTATCTCGCCACGATGGCCGACCTCGGTGTCGGCTCGGACCTGTCGCCGGAGGACTTCCTCGCGGCGATGGACGGCTACCGAGGCCGCGACCCTCAGCTGGCGATCATGGTGTCCGCCGTCAAGGCCACGGTGAAGGGCGGCCTGGGAAAGCTGCGCGAGCGCCCGCGCGGTGAGGGATGGAAGCCGGGTCAGCCGTGGCGGGCGCTGTCCCGCCCGACGTGGCGGCCCGACATCCGCGCGGCCGTCATCTCCCGCACCCGGATCAACCTCCACCGCAAGATCGTCAAGCACGCGGCGTTCACCGGCCAGTACCCGGTCGCGGTCCTGTCCGACTGCGTCGTGTACGCGGTCGACGGCGAGTCCCCGCTGGACTTCCTGCCCTACCGGGAGGGCAAGCCGCTGCCGGGAGGCTTCAAGCTCGGGGTCAACCCGGGCCTCGTGAAGCACGAGGGTACGCAGAGCGTGCTGTGGGGCGAGGGCGTGAGGGAGCAGTTCAACGCCCCCGAGCTCAACCTCGCCCGGTACATCAAGGACGGCACCATCACCGACCAGGACACCGGGGAGTAGCGGGCGATGAGCGTCATCGGGGACGGCCTGGACGCCGCGGTGCAGAAGGCGTTCACCCGCCCGGCACCGAAGAGCGCGGGCGCGCAGATGCGGTACCTGGTCAAGCAACTCAAGGGCACGAAGGCGGTCGCCCAGATGCTGCGGGTCTCCCAGCGCACCGTCGAGCGGTACGTGAAGGACCAGATCAAGAAGCCCCGCCCCGCCCTCGCCGCCCGCTTGGAGACCGAGGTCAAGAAGCGCTGGCAGCCGCAGATCCGGGCCAAGGCCAAGGAGAAGGCGGCGACATCGGGCGGGATCGTCATCGACACCCGCGCCCGCCTCGGATACACCGCACCCATCGGTTCCACGGACCAGGACCGTATCCGGCACCTCACCGTCGCCCTCCCGCCCCACCACGCCGCCCGCCTCTTCGAAGCCCAGGAGGCCGGCGCCGGCGACGCCCGGCTCCAGGAGATCGCGGCCGAAGCCCTCAAGGAGACCTACTTCCAGGAAGGCGGCCGCCGCGCCGGCTCCCTCGAGGAAGTCCGCTTCACCGACATCGAACACCTGGAATTCGACCTGTAGCAGCCGCGCCCCGAATTCCATGGCGCGGCAGTACCTGAGGGAAACCGTGTGGCCCGTTTGCGGACCGGAACTACGCCGATCGGCAGCCCGGCACCGACCAGCAGCGGCATCAGGCGGCTCCCGAAGAGGCCGGACGAATCCCCGGCGGGCTGCGCGGAGTTCTGGCTCTTGCCGCCGGTTCCGTTGCCGGTGCCCGAGCCTTCGTTGCTCTCGTTCTCGTAACTGGCCCGGTCGGCAAGGGAGTTGTCGCCGCCCATCCAGATGTGCGAGCCGTTGGCGGCGGGCGGACCGCCTCAACGGACCGGGCGGCGTCCTGCCGCATGCCCGCCCGGCGGTCGCGGAAGGCGTCGGCGGAGGCGACCCTCCGCGACGGGAGCCGGGAGAGGTCGACACCACCGTAGGCCCACGTCTCCCAACGGCTCACGCTCGGCGTCGGGGCGCGATGGACCATGCCCGAAGACCGCGGGGTACGCCAGGGTGCCCGGCGAACTGCCCTGCACCGATGCCCTGTTGACCGTGGCGCCGGGGCACGGGGCACCAGGGCCCTCGGCGTGCCGAGCCCCGCGGTCACGCCAATGAACCTGCCGTTCAATGTGGTGGCCGGGCCGGGGGCCCTTTGGCGCTACGGCCGCGTGGGACGGGCAGGCGATGGACGCCGGCCTGGTGGGCGGGATCCACGGAATCGGTGGCGGCTCCCTGTTCGGGCCCATCCTCGCCGCGCGCGGCATGCCCATGGCCGGCATCGCACCGGCCACGCGGCCTCCACGGCTCCACGGCTTGCGAGAGAACACGGCGCGTTCAGGTCGATCCCCTATCGTCTGCGCGGACCGCAGGTCAGAAGCTCTGCGGCCACGGCCATCAAGGAGCGACGAAGTTGAGCAGCACACCCTCGTCCGCCCCCGGCGTCCCTGACGAACTCCAGCGGCGCCTCGGGGTGCCGGACGCGGTTCTGATCGGCCTGGGTTCGATGATCGGCGCCGGGATCTTCGCCTCGCTGGCTCCGGCCGCCCGCGCGGCCGGTTCGGGCCTGCTGATCGGTCTCGCCCTCGCAGCCGTCGTCGCCTACTGCAACGCGACCTCTTCGGCGCGGCTCGCCGCCCTCTACCCGGCCTCTGGCGGGACATACGTCTACGGACGTGAGCGGCTGGGCGAGTTCTGGGGCTACCTGGCCGGCTGGGCTTTCATCGTCGGCAAGACCGCGTCCTGCGCGGCCATGTCCCTGACCGTAGGCTCCTACATCTGGCCCGGCCAGGCCCACGCGGTCGCCGTCGCCGCCGTGGTGGCCCTGACCGCGGTCAACTTCACCGGCGTGCGGAAGTCCGCCCTGCTGACCCGCGTCATCGTGGCCGTCGTCCTGGCGGTGCTCGTCGCCGTCGCGGTCGCCTCCCTCACCTCCGGCGCCGTAGACGCGGCCCGCCTCGACGTGGGGTCGGACGCCACATTCGGCGGTGTGCTCCAGGCTGCGGGGCTGCTGTTCTTCGCGTTCGCCGGATACGCCCGTATCGCCACCCTCGGGGAGGAGATCCGAGACCCGGCCCGCACCATTCCGCGGGCCATCCCGATCGCGCTCGGCATCACCCTCCTCGTCTACGCCGCCGTGGCCGTCAGCGTCCTGCTCGTGCTCGGCCCCGGCGGCCTCGCCGCAGCGGGCGCGCCGCTGACTGACGCGGCACGGGCGGCGGGAGCCGACTGGCTCGTGCCCGTCGTACGCGCCGGTGCGGCGGTCGCGGCACTCGGTTCGCTGCTCGCCCTGATCCTCGGCGTCTCCCGCACCACCTTGGCCATGGCCCGTGACCACCACCTGCCCCACGTACTGGCCGCCGTGCACCCGAAGTTCAAGGTCCCGCACCGGGCGGAACTCCTCGTCGGCGCCGTCGTCGCCACGGCTGCGGCGACCGCGGACGTGCGCGGGGCGATCGGCTTCTCCTCCTTCGGTGTCCTCGCCTACTACGCCGTCGCCAACGCGTCCGCCTGGACCCTCACCCCGGCCGAGGGCCGCCCGCCCCGGATCGTCCCCGTCCTCGGGCTGGCCGGCTGCCTCGTACTGGCCTTCGCCCTCCCGGTGTCCTCCGTCATCAGCGGCGTCGCCGTCCTCGCCGTCGGCGCCGCCGCCTACGGGCTGCGTCACATCCGCGTCACTTGATCAATCAGCTCCCCGGGCGGTGGCCGCCACCGGCCAGTCGCCGGGCACCGGGCTTGACCTTCGAGTCGCCCCGAAGGTCTGCGGTCGGCGGTATGCGCGCGATGCGGACCTCCCAGCTTGCCGAACGCACCGGAGTTCCGGCGACCACGCTGCGGTTCTACGAGACGCTGGACCGCTGCCCGCCGACCGGACCGCTTCCGGCTGCCGTGTCTACGGCGAGAAAGCCGTGGAGCGGCTGGCGTTCATCGGGGCGGCCAAGCACCTGGGGCTGCCGCTGGAGGAGATCGCCGAACTGCTGGACGTATGGCAGTCCGGGGCCTGCCGCGAGGTGAAGGCCGGGCTGCGCCCGCGGATCGCCGCCCGGCTGACGGCAGCCGAGGAACGCACCGCCGAACTGCCGGCCTTCCGTACCACCCTGCGCTCCGCGCTCGACCACCTCGACGCCCTGCCGGATCGCGCCGAGCCGTGCGACCCGCAGCACGACTTCCTCACCGATGGAACGGCTCCCTCCAAACCGCGCCCCGGACCGGTGGAAGTCGCCCTGGTCCACGTCCGCCGCGCGGCCGAGCAGAACTGTTGTCCGTTCTTCGACTCCTGCCTCCACCTTGACGGTCCCGAACTCCACCTGGAGGTCCGCGCCCCCGCCGAAGCCGCCGGCCAGCTGGCGGAGCTGTTCACCGATCCCCGCTGACCTGCCCCGTACTTTCCGTCCGAAGGACCCGCTGTGCTTGTCGCCCGCTCCGTCGAACTCTTCGTCGTCGGATCCATCGCCTGGGTCATGATCGCCGACGGCTACCGCCCCGACCGCTACGACATCACCGGCGCCTTGGTCTGCCTCGCGGGTATTGCCGTGATCATGTACACCCCGCGCGCCAACTGCCCCCTCCTCAAGTTCAAAACGAACGCCCCAACGCGAACGCCAAGAGCGCCAGACGCCGAACCCGTACTGGAGCGGTGCCCGCAGGCAGATGTGCGTACGGGTTGTCCCACAAGGGACTTCGGGATGCCGGTAACCCGTGCGCTTCGCGCGGCCGGGCGGAAGCGGGGGAGGGCCCCGAAGATAGGCACGGTGGTCTCCTCCGAACAGCACGACGAAGCTGGGCCGGCACCCGCACGCGGACCGGATCGGGGCCGACCGACCGGCGGCGGGGAAGCCGAAGAACGACTTCGTGTTCCGGCCGCTGCCGACGAACTACCTGTTGTCGGCGAGACAGCGCACCGCCACCACCACCGTCGTACCGAATACCGCTTCTTCTCCCGCGAAGGCCCGTCAGAAGCCACCTACGTCAGGGGTATTCGAAGAGGGAGAGCTCGATGGATTCCGCGAGGGCCGCATAGCCCGCGTCGCTGCCGTGGAGGTTGTCGCCCGCATGTGCAGGTCGCTGCGGATGCGGCTGGGATCGGCGGAGTCGCACCAGACGGCGTCGAAGTCGAGTACGCCGTCGAAGGCGCCGCTCGTGCGGATCCAAGCATCGCGGGCGCTGCGGGCGCCGCCGCCGCGGTCGTCGCGGGTGCGGTCACCCTCCTCGTCGTACGCGGCCGCCGGGCGTGGAGCTCGAGTTGACGACCGTACGACGCAAGCGGTGACCACCCGACCCCGGGCTTCCGGTCCCGGTCCCGGTCCCGGTCCCGGTCCCGGGCCTCAGCCCCTCCGCCCCGCCTCCCACTGACCGGTCCCGGCCCGGCCCGGCTCGGCCTGACGACCGGGCCGGGACCGGGGCGGCTCACTCCGTCGGGCGGTGAGCTCCGGGCGCCCCTCGGCCACTGTTCGCGCAGGGCTTTCAGGGTGTCGGCGGTGTCCTGTCCGTCGGGCCGCAGGAGGGCGCGGGGCGATCCCGCGGCTCAGGAGTGTTCGCCTCCGGGTACGTCCTGCTGTTCCTCGGCGAGGACGCTCCCGGCGCCCGCCTGAGGGCCGGTCAGGTGGCTCAGGGTGCCCGTCAGCCGCAGGATGCGGTCCAGGGACGCGGGGCGTCCGTCGAGATGCAGCCGCACCCCGGCCGCGCTGGTGGCCCGGTGGATCGCCAGCAGGGTGGCCAGGCCCATGGAGTCGCAGGTCGCCAACCGGGAGCAGTCCAGGCGTAGATGGCGCGTGCCGGTGCGGCGGGCCAGTTGCCCGCACGTCTCGTCGAGGAGCTGCTGGGAGCTGTCGTAGTCGAGGTCGCCCTCAATGCCCACGCATACGGTGTGCTCATTGGTCAGCGAGACAGTCAGCAGCAGGCCGGCGGGCGGAATCGTCGTCATCGGAGCACTCCTGATCCGGATCGTGTGGCGGGAACGGTTGAGCCGTTCAGCGCCTCTCGGGCGTGGTTGATCAAGCGGCCGGCCCTGGGGAACTCCTTCAGTTCCGTCCCGAGGATGTCCAGGGTCGGTGTCAGCGAGGCCGCGGGGACGCCGCGGACGGTGAGGATGCCCGCTGTCCAGGTGAGGAAGCGGGTGAAGATCTGCTCGCAGTCCATGTAGAGCGCGGCGACCAGGAAGTCGACGATGTGGCCGAGGTCCTCCGCGGCGTGCTGGCGCCGGCGGTCGGTGTAGGACCGCACGGCGGGGAAGCGATCCTCCAGTCCGGCGAGAGCCGCTCTTACGAGGCGGCTGCTGTCCCGCCGCACCATCGTGTACTCCTGATCCGCGAGATGCGGCAGGTCATCGACGGGCTGGTGGCCGGTGCGCGGCGGTTTCAGGGGGCTCCTCGCCAGCAGATCGGCTGCGGCCCGGCCGTCCGGCGCCCATGCGTCGGCACCCAGCAGCCGGGCGTAGCGGCCATCGTCACCGAAGGCGGCGCCGCCGACCAGCACGGGGACGCTCACCGCCTGGCAGGCGGTGATGGCGGCGTGCGCGGCGGGCAGCCGGGTCGCCAGAGAGCTGGAGAGGGCGACGGCGTCCGGGCCCGTACGGTGCACGTGGCCGATCAGGTGCGGGGTGGGCACCTGGGCGCCGAGGTAGTCGACGTGCCAACCGCGTAGCCGCAGCACCTCGGCGAGCAGCCGGGCGGGGAGCGCGTGCCACTCGCCGTCCACACAGGCGACGGTGATACGTCCGGACCCGTCCCGGCCGGTGATACGTCCCGACCGATCCCGGCCGGTGACGTGTCCGGGCCGCCCCCCGGCCGCGTCCGGAGCGTGGCGCGCCGCGAGGGCGGCGATCACCCGGTCGTTGACGGCCGTCGCCGCGTGCTCCATCGCCACGCTCATCCGGTTCGCCGCCCACTCCTCGCCCACCTTGCGCTGGACGGTGCCTATGACATCGAGCAGGAGAGACTCCTCGTCGGCGCCCGCGCTGTGGGCGCCCAGGACAACGCCGTACGCCGCGTACTCGTCGCCGCACGACACCGCCTCCCACAACTTCTCGGCGGTGCCCCGGAGTTCGGCCTCTCCGAACGGATTCGGTCCGGCCGGTTCGGAATGTGCCGGGGAGGTACTCATGCGGTGAACCTGCCCGGTCCGCGTCCACCCACCGCGCTGAGGTGGTTGTTGCGCGGGGCGGTGATCGCGACCACGGCCATGTCGTCGTGCCGTCCACCGCGGACCCACTGGGAGGCCAGCATCTGGACGTGCTCCACCACCGCCGCGGCCGGCATCCCGGCGCACTGGGACAGGGCACTGTGCAGGCGCTCCTCGCCGTACAGGTCGCCGCCGAGGGGGCCGCCCTTGGCCTCGGTGATGCCGTCCGTGAACAGCACGCAGGTCTCACCGGGCGCGAGACTGGCCTCCACCGTGACGGCCGTCGCCTCGGGCAGGGCGCCCACCAGAGTGCCGCGCGTGCGCGCCTCCTCGACGTGTCCGTCGCCGCGCACGATCAGCGGGGCCGGATGGCCGGCACTGGTCAGCCGCAACCGCACGCTGCCGGCGTGCCGTACTGCAGAGGCGAGGACAAGGGTCGCGAATCGGGTGTGGTGTGAATTGAGCAGGGCGCCATTGAGCAGGCTGAGTACCCGCTGGTGGTCGTCGGCCATCGGGAGCAGCGCCTGGAGCGTGTTGCGGATCTTCCCGGTGAGTACGGCGGCCTCCAAACCCTTGCCGCACACGTCACCGAGGATGACGAGGGACTCCTGGCCCTCCGCGTCGGCGGGCGCGGGGTGGACGTCGTAGAAGTCGCCGCCGACACGCTCGCTCTCGGCCGCGGGCCGGTAGGCGCCGGCGAACTCCACGCCGGACACATCGTGCAGCACCGGCGGCAGCAGTTCACGCATCAGCGTCTCGGTGATGGAGCTCTGCTCCGCGTACAGCCTGGCCGCGGAGAGCGCGGCCCCCGCGCGGGCCGCGAACAGCCGGGCGAAGACCTCTTCGTTCTCGGTGAACGGCGCCTGGCCCGCCCGTCGGAGCAGCACCAGGGCGCCGGCGGGCACGCCATGGCCGGGCAGAGGGGTCACCACTATGGAGCCGACCGTGCCGAAGTCCTCGGGAACGATCCAGGCGGGCGCGGCGGCGGGGTCGATCCAGCGTGAGGGCACCGGAGGGAAGCCCTGGAGAGCCTCGGGCAGGCCGGGGACGAGGCCGGGTTCCACGCCGAGCTGTCGGCGCACCGGCTCACCGTCGCGCGTGCACGAGACCATCGCCAGCCCACGGCCGCCGGGCGGTTCGATCACCAGGGCGGCGTCGGCGAGGTGTCCGGCGGCGAGCCTCGCGGTCGTCGCCGTGCAACGGGCCAGATTGAGCGACGACAGAAGCGCGTTCGACGCGTCACCCAGAAAGGCGGTCCGTTCGCGCTCCATGCGCAGCGCCCTGCGGGCCAGCAGATGATCGGTGTCGTCCACCAGCCACCACACGACCTCACCGGTTTCCTCACAGATGGGGTGCGCCTCGAAGGCGCGCTCGCCGATCTCGCCGCGGACGGCGAGGCTGACGGCGGGCGCCACCACGGACGATCCCCTGCCTGTACGGCTCCCGACCCCAACGGAGGACAGATTCTGGTGCGCGGTGGCCAGCCACTCGGGGACCGCGCGGGTCACCTTCGCGCCGGGCCGTGCGTGCGGGAGCAGGGCCGAGGCGGTGTCGTTGAGAAAGCACACGACGCCGTGCCCGTCCACGACGAGCACCGGATACGGCGCCAGACGGAGAGCGGATCTCTTCATGCCACCACCCGTATCGATCGGTTGTTCCGCGGTAGTCGCCACACTCGTGAGGTCCGCTGTGCGGCCCCGTCACCCCTCTCATCTCGACTTGGGAAACGGCTGCCCCCTGAAAACCGTCTCGCACCTCCGACCTTGACGGCAAAAATCAACAAATCACCGCGAAAGCGGCATGAAACCGCAAGTCATCGTTCCGGCCGGAGCCACTCCCGGCCGGGGGCCCGGCCTGTCCGTTACGGAGTCGGGCACCCCTCATGGCAAGTTGACCTGGTGGTCGACCTGTCCGGGCTGATGTTCGCCAACTCTGCACGTGCTGCACGTGCTGCACGTGCTGCACGTGCTGCACGGCGCTCAGCGCGAGCAGCGCGCGGCGCGGCACCGAACGGTGGCCGCCGGACCACTCGGCCAAACCGCGCTACGCCTCTTTGAAGTCACCGGACCTCGGACTTATTCACCATGGCCCCGACCCTCGACCCCGCGGTGACCTCGTAGAGCTGTGACATGACGGGCGGTACACGCACCCGACAACCGCCGCGTGAAGACCGGCCGTCGGGGCAGACGGGTCAGACGGTGAACGCGGAACAGGCAGGACACGAAGCCAAGGGCGGAGTCCCGAGCGTGGGTTCCGAGGAGGCCCGGCCGCTCCCGGCCCTGCCCGCAAACGCGGCAGAGGCGCGGGCACGTGTAGTGGCGCTGCTGCGCAGCGGGTTCTGCGAGATCGACGAGACCACCCTCGACGACATCGTGCTCGCCGACGTGCTGCTCGTCACCTCCGAACTGGTCGCCAACGCGCTGAGACACGGCGGCGGCATCACGGGCTTCGTCGCCGAACCGGCCCATGGCGGGCTGCGGATCATGGTGGCCGATGCCAGCGATCAGCCGCCGGTCACCGTCACGCGCCATCCCGGTGAACACGCCGTCGGCGGATACGGCTGGCTGCTCGTCTGCCGCCTGGCCGAGACTGTCGCCGTCACGGTGACGAGCTCGGGCAAACGGATCGAAGCGCTTCTGAGGCTCTCCTGAGCCCTCCACCGAACTCCGACCCCTCCGACCGCTGTCCGGCGCATCAGCACAGCGTCATGTCCCCGCCCAGCACGATGTCTTCAACCGGTCTGGATCCAGGTGGTGATCGCGAGGAAGGTGGGCACGGGGAAGGCGAGGGCGCCCGCGAGGAGTAGTCGGCTTTCCGTTGTGAGCCGGCGGACGCCGGGTGCGAAGGCCAGCGCGGTGAGCGCGGCAGCGGATCCGGCGACGATCAGCACGTATCGAAGAAGGAGCCCTCCCATGGGCATTCCGGCCGCTATGCCCCAGACCGTGGTCATGCTGACGAGGAACGCGAGCCAGGCGAGGGACACGAGGGTGAGAGCCCACAACACACCGGCCAGCACGGCGAGGGCCGTCTGCCCGCGGTGAGAGGCGGGGGTCGGCCGCCACGGGCCGTAGAGAGTGGCGTACGTCTTGGGGTTCACCCGCGGCGCCTTCCGTAAGAGGGGGTGCTCATGATCCTCGGCCGCGGGGCGCTGCTGTGGCATGAGCGCGGATGCTCACCCTGCCCCCGGTCGGGTACTCACCTGCCGAGCCGGCGCCCGTTGGGACATGCCGACGACGGGGACATCCGGCCCGCTCCGCGGGCCGGACCTGAGGCCGGACCGTGTCGCCGAGCGACAAAGGGCGCAGCACGCGCCTCAAGCGGCGGAAAACGACGCGAGGCGGCCGAAGGTGGCCGAAGTGGTCGTCGTCCGGCTTGCCCATTTGCGCCTCACATCAATGTCAGGTTCTAGGGTGAACGAGCATTGATCAACGCGACATTCCAAGCCATAAAGGTAAGGCAGGACATTATGCGTGCAGCCCGGTACCACGAATACGGCGGAGCCGAGAGCCTGGTGATCGAGCAGGCCCCCGATCCCCACCCCGGACCTGGTGAGATCCGAGTCCGCGTGGCGGCGGCCGGCGTCAATCCCATCGACTGGAAGCTGCGCACCGGCGCCCTGCACCAGTTGCTCCCCCTGGAGCTGCCGGCCATTCCAGGCCGCGACGCCGCCGGCGTGGTGGACGAAATCGGTGACGGAGCGCAGGGGGTGAGCATCGGCGACCGCGTCTTCGGGCTGGGCGGTGTCACCGGCGCAACCGCAGAGCTGGTCATCCTCTCAGCCTGGGCCCACGCCCCCGCCACGTGGAACGATGAGCAGGCCGCGGGCGCCGGTCTCGCGTCCGTGACCGCGATGCGCGGCCTGAACGCGCTCGGCTCCCTCGCGGGGCGCACCCTTCTCGTCGAGGGCGCCGCCGGGGGCGTGGGCAGCGCGGCTGTCGAGATCGCTGTGGCGCGAGGCGCCACCGTGATCGGGACTGCAAGCGAACGCAACCACGAGTTCCTCACCTCTCTCGGCGCCGTTCCCACCACCTACGGCCCCGGTCTCGCACAGCGCCTCACCGCTCTCGCTCCGCACGGCGTCGACATCGCGCTCGACACCGCGGCCTCGGGCTCGCTGGACGACCTCGTCGCGATCACAGGCGACCCGACGCGCATCGCGACGGTCGCCGACCACGCCGGCGGGCAGCGCCTGGGCACACATGTGGTCAACGCGGAGAACGACTCCACCCTCCTGTCCGCAGCCGCGGAACTGGGCCGGCAGGGCCGCTACACACCCCGTATCGAACGGACCTACCCCCTGGAGGAAATCGCCGACGCCCACGCGCACGCCGAGCGCGGACGCACACGCGGAAAGATCGTCGTCTCCATCTGAAGCGGGGGTATGTGGGAGAACGCGAATCCATGATCCGCGGCGTGCTCGAACGCGCCGCCGACCCTGCTGACCACCTCGATGCCTCCGACGGCGAGCGAGCAGTGGCCGCGGCCGCCCTGGTTGTCGCACAGTGCCCTGACGGCGAGCCGACGTGTTCGAACTACGGCCCGTCAAAGCCGCTGGCGGAACTACCCGCAGACCTTCGAACGCTCGCCGTCGACGCCTTGGACCAAGTCGTCTCCGAGCTGTCCGACCTCGCCGAGCTGTGGGCCGAAGCCGCGAACGGCTCGAAGTGGCGCCAGGGCATCGCCCGCCTTCGCGATGTCCTTGACCCTCCGATCCCGCCACAAGAGGAAACCCTCTTCGACATCGACCCCGTGACCCACAGCCACGCAACACAGGATCAGAGCCAGACCCCTGGTTGTGGCCGGCAGTCGGTGGTCTTGCGACCCGCAAATGATCGCGAGGAATAGCATCAGCGCGGGACTGTCCGGCCGGCCGGGAGTCTTGCTGTGCACTGTCGGTCGACGCGCAGAGTGCATAGGCTCCCTGCGTATGAAGGTGCTGATCTCTGTTGACATGGAGGGCATCTCGGGGATCGTGCATCCTGCCGAGACGAATCCGGATCTCTACGACTACGAGCGAGGCCGTGCGTTGATGACGGCCGAGGCGAACGCCGTGATCGCGGGAGTCCTGGATGCCGAGCCCACGGCTGAGGTGTGGGTTGCCGACGCCCACGGGACTTTCCGTAACTTGCTGCCAGAGGAACTCGACCGACGGGCCCGGCTGGTTCGCGGAAGGCCACGTCTCCTGGGCATGCTTGGTGGGCTTGACGAGCACACTGACGCGGTGTTGTTCGTCGGTTACCACGCCCGTGCCGGCGGTGGCCCAGCCGTGCTGGCACACACCATGAGCGACGCCATCCTGGACGTTCGCGTAGCCGGCTGTTCCTTGGGCGAGATCGGTCTCAACGCTGCCATGGCCGGGCACTTGGGTGTGCCGGTCGTACTACTCAGTGGCGATGACTCCGCCTGTGCCGAACTGAGTGATCTGGTGCCCTCGGCTGTCACCGTCGCGGTCAAACAAGCCCTCGGCCAGGCCGCCGCCGTGGCACTGCACCCTGAGGAAGCCCGAGAACGTCTGCACCGGGCGGCCGCCGAAGCCGTGACGCGGCGTGCGGAGGTCTCACCACTTGCCCTTACCGGCCCGCTTGAGGTCGAGGTCGACCTTTACGGCCCCTACATGGTTGACCTGGCAGTACTCGTGCCAGGTGTCTCACGCGGTGAGGGCGGCCGGACGGTCACCTTCACCGCCGTGGACTTCGCCGTTGCCTACCGGCTGGTCCTGCTGCTCGTCCAGCTCGCGAGCGTCAAGCCCGGCTAACCCGCCATGGGGTTGGATCGTGTACGGCTCGTCCGGCCTTGGACGGCTCCTCAGCTCGCGCTCGGGTGCCGGCGAGGCGGTAGGAGTCGGTTCCGATCTCGATGACCGTGCCGTTGAAGGTGAGGCGGTCGACGATGGGCGCGCGGAGCCGGGGTCGGTGAAGGTCATGGTCCAGCCGCCGAAAGACCTGTTGGAGGCGATGGCGACGCTGTTCTTCTCCGCGCGTTCGGTCAGGACCTGGAAGGGAAGTTCGGCGTCGCGACGGTCCAGTTCCATGTAGCCGAGTTCATCGATGCAGAGGAGATTGACGCGAGTCCTGCCCGATCCCGCCCACCGCCACCGCACGGGCGCCGAGATCGCGAAGCGATGCGCCCACGAACTCGTCAAGGAGCGAAAGACCTGATGAACGACAGACCGACGCCCCCAGCAGGCGACGAGATCGTCGAGCTGCGGCCCCACACACCGGCGAGCCTCGAACCCTTGCTGCGCTGGAAGAACGACACCGAGATCCAGCAGCTCAGCGACGACGAGACACACACGTACAACCGCGAACAGGTGGCCGCGACGCTGGAGCGGTGGATGCAGCCCGGCGAAGACACCGTTCACCTCGCGATCGGGCTCGCCGGCCGTGCGGAACCCATCGGTTTCCTCCACCTGGCGCTCATCGAACGGGACCACCGACGGTGTCGGCTGGGCATCGTCATCGGTGAGAAGGACCTATGGGGGCACGGCTACGGGCACTCGGCGGTGGTGAAAGCGGTCGACCACGCCTTCGATGTGCTCGACCTCGAGCGGATCACGGCGGAGGTCTTCGCCGACAACACGCGGTCCGCGCGGCTACTCAAAGGCGCAGGCTTCGTGCACGAGGGCGTCATGCGCGAGAGCATCCACCGCGACGGGCGACGCATCGACGAGCTGATCTTCGGACTGCTGCGGCACGAATGGACTCGAGGACGCAAGTGACGAGCGCGTAGACGGCGGGGACGGAGTGCGCACGTACGGAGGCGGCGGGAGCAGAAGCGGTCAGGAGGGCGGATCAGCCTCTCCGACTTCGTGCCGGCCCGGGCCATTCGGACGAAGCCGTGTACCGGCGGGTCTCGTACGTCGAGTACGGCGGCCATTACCCACCGGCGAACGACCCCGGTGTGCGGCGCCTACTCGACAACGGCATCGTCGGCGGCCTGACCCGGCATCGGATCGCACCCCGTACGAAGCGCTCGTCACCGCCGTACTTGCGTGGAAGGACGCCCACCTCGAACCCCGCGACTACGGCAGATCGCCCTCCAGTTGACCGGCCACTCCCGCGCGGCAGCCGCAGACGTCCGGCGCCACGCCGCCGCACTACCCAGGAGCGACGGCCGCGGCGCCCTCGCCGAAGTCGTCCTCCGCGAAGCCGCCGGCCGCCTCTCCACACCGCTGGAGGCACCGCCCGCTGCGCCCGGAACCGCGCCCGCAGTTGGCCCCCATGCTGCCTTTCCGGATGATCAGTCGGATGGACCTGCTCGGTGAAGAGGCAGCCGGGCCCGTGAAGCGGCTGTTAGGCAGCGAAACGGTGACCCGCCGCGTCGAAGGCAGCGAACGCCACCCGGATGTCCGTCTCCGGACGGACCGCCTCCCGGGCCGCGATGGTGGTGCAGGTAGCCGACCAGGCCATCGCCGCGCTGGTGCAGTAGCCCTTCCCGCACCACGGTTCCCGGGGTCAGCCGTGGGGCCCGGCTCGGGGGTCGCGACGTCGAACGACGCTGCGACCCCCGCCGTCACGCCGAGCAGTTCCCCCGGCACGGTTCCCGGGATTCAGCGGGCGGCGACGAAGGTGATACGGCCCGGCGCGGGGGGCGCGGCCGGGGTGCTCGTAGAGGTGGTGGCCTTGAGGTGGTCGACCAGGGCCTCCAGGTCTGTGCCCTCGCCTCCTTCCCGGCTGGTGATCTCGGCGAAGACGGTGAAGCCGTTGCCGCCGTTCGCGAGGAACTCGTTCAGGACCACCTTGTAGGTGGTGTCCGGGGCCACGGGCTGCCCGTTGATCCGTACGGTGTCCGCGAGGAGGCGGTCGGCGCCGGTCCGGCCCATGTCGACGGAGTAGCTGAGTTCCTTGGAGAGCTGGAGGAAGCGCGGGCTGTCCGCGTTCACGCCGGTGAACTGCTGCTGCAGCGCGGTGATGAGCTGTGCGCCGGTCACCGGCAGGACCCATAGCGGGCTCTCGAACGGCTGGACTCGGTAGGCGTCCGCGTACGTGACGGCGCCGCTGTCATGGAACACGAGGTCGGCGCGCATGCTGCCGGGGTTCATGAGCGCCAGGTCGGCCCCGTGGACCTTGCCGGCGGCGACCTGCGCGTCGGTGATGAAGCTGCCCAGCGGTGTTTCGGACAGGGGCGAGCCGCGGCCCTGCATGTCGGCCGTGATGTAGCCGACGACCCGGTTCGCCACGCTCTCGGAGCGGGTCCGCCAGGTCTCGATCAGCTTTGCCATGGCGGGCTGCTGAGCGGTGTCGACGGGCACGGGGCGGTGTTGCGCCCGTACGGTGCTGCGCACCATGTCCCCGGCCCGGTTGAGGTCGAAGCGCAGGTCGGTGAAGGAGCGGCCGAAGGAGTCGGCCTGGGTGATCAGGCGCCGATGGCCGTTGGGGTCGTTCACCGTGCACTCGTAGGAGGCGTGGGAGTGACCGCTGACGATCAGGTCGACCGCCGGCACCGCCCGCTCGGCGATCTCTTTGATCCGGCCGCCGAGCTTCGCGCCGGGGCCCCCGTCGTCGCAACTCGCGCCGGACTGGCCGGGGACCGCCTCGCCCTCGTGGATGAGGACGACCTGGGCGCGCACGCCCTGTCGGGTCAGCTCCCGCGAGTACCGCTCGATGACCGGGAGCTCGTCGTGGAACTCGACGTCTCGGATCATGGCGGCGTTGATGGCGGTGGGGGCGTCCTTGGTGACCAGGCCGATGAAGCCGATCCGCTGCCCGCTGGGCAGGGTCTTGACGGTGTAGGGCTTCAACAGCGGGGTTCTACTGCCGCGTTCGGTCACGTTGGCGGCGAGAAAGGCGAAGTCCGCGCCCTTGTACGGGGCCTCGGGGGCGCAGCCGTCGTCCGGATGGCAGCCGCCGTTGACCATGCGCCGGAGTTCGGCCGGGCCTTCGTCGAACTCGTGGTTGCCGACCGAGGAGACGCCGAGGCCGAGCTCTTCGAGGGCGTCGACCGTCGGCTCGTCGTGGAAGAGGGCCGAAAGCAGCGGGCTGCCGCCGATCATGTCGCCGGCGCCGACGGTGAGGGTGTTGGGCAGGTCTGCGCGGGCTTCGTCGAGGAGCGTGGCCATTTGAGCGAGGCCGCCGGCCTGAATTGTCGGCCCGCGGTGGGTGATCCGGCCCGCCGCGCCGTCCACGGGGAGGAGATTGCCGTGCAGGTCGTTGAGGGCGAGCAGTTGGACGGGGGTGCGGGCGCCCGGGGCGGAGTTCACCTCCGCGGGGTCGGATTGGGCGGCTGCGGGCCCGGCCAGGAGCAGGGGGACGAGGGCGAGCGCGGGTACTCCGCGCCGCACGAAGCGGTTGATCATGAGGGTGGTTGTACGGGTAGGGGAGAGGCACGGGTGACCTGCCACACCGGTGCCGCGCGGAACATCACCACAGAAACGATCGTGCGGCTCGCCCGTATGGAGGTTGTGGCGCAGCATTCGCACGGCCGGGTCGGCTCTCGTAGGAGGGCGCGCATCACCTCCGCCCACTGCTGGGGACTTACCGTCTCGGGCTGCCGGGACGGCCCGCCCGGCGGGCGCTCCGTTGAAGAATGGTGACGGTCTCCCGCCTGGCGGGAAGCACCCCGGATCGCGCTTTCGTTCAGGTGGCGGGACCGCCACCGACGGCCATCCCTTCTGGGCCCCGTCCTCGGCCGCTGGATCGAAGCCGACGAACTCACCACCGGCCAACGGCTCCAGACCAGCACCGGCACCTGAACGCAGATGACAGCCGTCCCCACCACACCAAGTCAACGACGGTCTACAACCTCACCGTCAACGACCTCCACACCTACTACGTCCTGGCAGGGGCCGCCCCGGTTTCCCAGGCGCTCAACGCTGCGCTCATGGGCACGTTCCGCGTTCGGTCCTTCGGTCCCGTCGCGGTCCCGTCGCGGTCGCGGAACTCGCCGATTCCGCGTGCATGTCGCTGAAACAGGAGGCCGATGCCGTGCGTGCCCTGCGCTTGGCCCCTGACGCTGTCACGGACCCCGACTCCTCAATGAACCGCCTGCGGCGAGAGAAGAAGCTGGAGGTGACGACGGCCTACTCCATGTTCGCCGACGCAACCCGGCACGCCGTGAACGACCCGCTGTCATGAAGCCACTTCGGGGGTCACTGCCGCTCCTCACCAGCCCCGCCCGTCCGACGCTTCGCCGAGGTCTTGGGAAAGCTGTTCGAGGGACTGGAGGTATCGGTGCGCCGGTGCGCGGCCAGACGCCGGCGTGACCCCGGCGCGTTCTCCCCGCTACCTCAATGGAGCGCGCTTACCCCTGGCCCGTAGTCATGGAGATGCTTACCGATCTCGCCGAACGGCGGGGCAAGGCCCGAGGTGTCGCGTGCTGTCGCCGCGACGCGGTGGCCTTCGTGGAGCAGCGTTTCGGCGAGCGCCCGTCCCAGGCCCGCTGTGGTGCCGGTGAGGAGTCAGGCGCGAAGGGTTGTGCGCCATGTCCCCACCTTCTTTCCGGGCGGGCTGCTCGTGGCGGCCCGCCCGGTCACGTGGCCGGTGGTCGGCGGTGCGCTGCCACATCCGTCCGATGCCGTAGCCGGTGAGGAGTTCGGTACCTGTACTGAAGACGCAGGTCCAGGAACATCTCTGCGGCAGCGACTCCCACGGGGCGGCTGGAACATTCTGGGGCCAGACCGGTGCGTGAGGGTGTTGCCGGGCTCACCGGTCGTCGGAAGCTGGGGTTGTCCGCTCCGCGGTTCACGGTGCGAGGAACACGTCGGGGCTGCCGGTCGTCCAGTAGATGCGCAGCGTGCGACGCGAGATGCGCCAGCCGTCGGGGGTGCGCACGAGGTCGTCCTCGTAGGTGCCGCCGGTGTGGTAGTACTCGCTGCCCCGGTGGTGATGGGCGACGATCTGGGTGGACGCGTGTGCTCCCGTGTCCGTTATCTCGACGGCCTGAACACCCAGCAGGTGCTGCGTCGCGTCGAGGCTGCGGAACATTTGCCGGGCCCCGTCCGCGACAGCGCTGCCTCCGGTCGTGACACCGCTGAACTTCTCTCCCTCCGGCAGGTAGGCGTCGAAGACGATCTGCACGTCGGCATCATTGGTGAAGACGGAAGCAACGCGGGCAAAGTCGCGGCGGTCCAAGCCAAAGACATAGGTCGTGAGCAGGCCGAGGATCTCGCTGCGGTCCGAGTGGTCGGGAATGGAGGTGTCGCTCATGAGATTCCGATCGTGATGGGGAGGAGTCGGAGGCTGGAAGGGCGGATTGCGAAAACCCTCATATGTAACAAGTTCAGTTACATATTGTTCGGCACGTCACGCACGCGGATGGCGAGCGAGGGCTGAGCGCATGCCCACACCGAGCGCCACCCTCGCGCTCAGATCCGCATCTCGGGCCTTCGGGGTGTACGACGCCGATGATGCGGCGGCCCCGCCCGGAGACGTAGGCCCGTTCCATCTGCGCCGTTCAGCGAGGCTCGGAACGCATCGCCGGTATGCGAACGAGGCCGCACAGCAGGCGAGCACGGCCCCCTCGGCAATCCCGGCCATTGCCGACTGCCGGCCGAGAGCTGCCAAGGCCGTGCGTTTCCGGCGCGGAATTCACCCGGCCGAACCTGCCGCTGCGCAGTGTCGGCCGGAGTGTGCAGGTCCCGGCCCGCAAGCCACTGGGTGCGATGCGGAGAGCACCCGCCCAGCCGATGTTCTTAGATACCGGCGAGGACGGTGGGGTCGCCTTCGGTCCAGGCGTTGTCGACGGTGACGCGCTGGATGACCCAGACTTCGCCGCTCCTGATCAGTTCGACGTCGTATCGGTTGGTCATCAGAACGTGCCGGGAGTGGTCCTCGCGGGGCAGGTGCTGGCACGCCATGATCCCTTCGAGGTGCGCCTTGTCGCCGTCGAGCGTCACCCGCGGATTGCTCAGCGAGTGCGTGGTGTCCAGGTGGCCGAGCGAGCCCGACAGGGCCGCGGCGATCGTCTCCCGGCCCTCGATCGGCGGGTACTCCTGGCCGGCCTTCTTCGTGGCCGGGCCGAAATCGGCCACCGCGTCATCCGCGAAAGCGGAGGCCAGCAGGGCCTTGTCCCGCAGATCCAGGCCTGCGGCGTAGCGGTAGAGGGTCTCCACCACGGCGAACTTGTCCTCGATCGCCGTGGGAGAGGTGCTGCTGTCGATGTCCGACATGGTGCGTCCTTAACTCGTGGGTCCGTCGTTGCACCCACCGTAGACTCCTAATCGACAGTTGTCGAATATCTAATCGACGGGTGTCGAACAGTGGTACCGTCGAGAGTGGAATCGTCGAAGGAGTGTCATGTCCGAAGTGGATCTCATTACCCGAGTGGCGACCGTCGCCGGCGCCGGCAGGGGATCGGATCGCCCTCATGCCGAGCTGTTGGCCGCTCGTTACTCGAAGGCCGTGGAGAGAGACGCCACCGGTGACGGGGAGGGAGCGACGCCGTCCCTGCCGATGGTCGGAGCACACGGGATGACGCCGAGCCCAGGCGGACGAAGCCCGCTGATCGCCCTCGGAATAGGGTGCGTTCCATGGTGAATGAACAGTCCCCGGCAGCTGAAGCGGACCCGCGCTTCGCCCGCTCGCGACGGGCGATCGCGGACACCCTGGCCGACCTCATGCAACGGACGCAGTCGTGTCCTTCGGTCTCCGCACTGGCGGAAGCCGCGGGCATTCACCGTGCCACCTTCTACAACCACTTCGACTCGGTCGAAGCGGCCGCGGTGTACGTGATCGCGGACGATTTCCGCGCCCTTCACGACCTGAATATCAGCGACCGGCAGATGGGTGCGGACCCGGCTGCCGTAGCAGTGGCGACGCTGAACGCCATGCTTGACTCTCTTCGGCAGCGCAAGAGCCTCTTCCTGCTGGCTTCGACCTGGCGATCGTCGAGCGGGCTGATGGGTATCGGCGACCTTCTCCTGGACCGACTCCGCGCTCTTCGGCGCGACCTCGGTGTTGACGAGCAGGAGTCCGGCCCGGACAACTCGGTCGAGGACGTCTACACGGCCTCCGGCGTGCACGGAGTCTTCTCAGCCGCGGTCGGGGGGAACACCGACTGTGATCCGGAGGAGATCGCTGTCCGTCTGTACGCTCTTCTGCCCGAGTGGATTCGCCAGCCACCAGAGTCGTCGAAGAACTGATTCGGCAACGCAGCTGGTCATGACACCGGACAGCTTCAACAACATCAACCGCCGTATCCACCGGTGCGCCGCCCCCTCCTGACAGGGCGCCGCCGACCATTCCGGCCCTGAACCCGGCACCTCACCCCACTGCGCGGCAACAGCCTGGGACAGCGCGCTGAACCGGCAGCGCAACACGGGCAACTGTTGTCCGCATCGGTGAAACCCCGTCCTTGGCGCGTTCGACGCGCTCGTCATCATCGCCCTGGGGGTTGCCTCCCCGCAGCCACGCTGCCGCCGCTCCTCCCAGGGAGGACTCGTTGACCTTCCCCGGTCAGTGCGGTCCAACCCGGCCTCGTCACTTGGAGTTCCTGATGGCTTCTCACGTCCCGCCCCGTCCCGCGATTCGCTACCTGGCCGTCACCTTCGACTGTCCCGATCCCGCCGAGCTGGCGCACTTCTACAGTGAGGCCCTCAACCTGCCCATCACTCTTTCCACCGACGGCTTCGTACTCCTGGGCCGCGAGGGTGCACCCGGACTGGGCTTCTACCGTGTGGACGACTACCAGCCCCCCACCTGGCCGGACTCCTCGGTACAGAAGCAAGCCCATCTCGAACTGGGCGTGGACGACCTGGACTCGGCCCAAGCCCGACTCATCGCTCTGGGAGCCGTCGAAGCCGACGTGCAACCGCTCCCCAACCGGCGGCGGGTCCTGATGGACCCTGCCGGTCACCCGTTCTGCATCACCCTCTGAGAACGGTCCTCCAAGCACCACAGCGGTGCCGCCGACGAACAACTCCCTTGGCGGGAGCACCCCTTTCCGCGACAGGCCACTCGGAGATCTGCCGGCGCGGGTCAATCGGGCAACGCGCGGGATCGGCGCCCGGTGCCGCCGGCCATCCCCGCTCGCACACATGCGTCCATAGCCGCACTATCACCCACATCGACTTCGACTTCGACGAGCCGGACCCCCTTTGGGGCCGCGCGTCAGGAGGAGACCGCACCATGAGCATCGCCCTCGTGCGAAACCCAGGCGACGGCCAGGACTTTCGCTACTACAACAACGTCATCGAGCAGGTGGCGACAAACGCCGAGACAAGCGGAGCAGCCAGTGTCATGCGTCTCACCGTGAGCCGCGAGGATGCGCCCCCGCTGCACACCCACAGCCGGGAGGACGAGAGCTGGGTAGTCCTGTCCGGGCGCGTCCGGTTCTGGGTCGGATCGACCTCGCTCGACGAGTGCGAGGTGCACGACACCGAGCCCGGTGCCTACGTCTACGTATCCCGACTCGTCCCCCACACATTCCAGACCATCACGCCGACCGCAGAGGTCCTCGTCATCAACAACCCCGGAGCCATCGAGGGACTCTTCCACACGGTTGGACCCGCCGACGCGCGTGCCGACGCCGACCACACCGACCTCGCGTCGGACTACGGCATCGTGAACCACGACAACCCGCCCCCCGCATAGATCCCGGAGAGCGCCTGGTGATCGCCACCGATGAGATCAACGGCCACCCAGGACCCCGAGACGGGCCGCCGGCTCGTATCACCCCGGTTGAAGCCCGGCGCACCGGCCGCTGCCTTCCGGCCACCGGCGCACCGGCGCACCGGCCACCGGCGCACCGGCCACCGGCCTCCGCAACGCCACCTCGCCCCGGCTGTTTCTGCGCACCCGCTCACCGCCCGGCGGCCATCTGCCGCTGCGCGTCCAGATCCGCGAGCGCGCCCTGCCTTGTGGCACCACCGACCGGAACCGACCCCCTGCCCCTACCGGCAACACACAGCTCCCATCCGAAAGAGAAACACCATGAGCCAGGATCTCAAGGACAAGGTCATCACCTACCTCCGCGCACTGGAGAAGCCCGACTGGGAGGCCGCGCGTGCCCTGTGCGCCGAGACAGCCACCGTCTGGCACAACGACGGCAAAGGCGATGAGACGCTCGATGAGTACTTCGAGGGGCTGAAGAGACAGATCGGTTCCTACGAATCGATTCGCTACGAAATCATCCGCCAGCTGTCCCAGCCGGGCGGAGTTCTCCAGCAGCACGTGGTGCGCGTAACCGCGAATGACGGTGAGCGCGGTGGGGTGTACGCCGCGGTCTACTTCGGCTTCGACGATGCCGAACTGATCACCCGCATCGAGGCGTACGCGAACTACATCCCCGACGGCCAGGAGGGCTGAGGCGGCCACCGGGCGAGGAAGCGCAAGACACCGACTCCGACGCTCGCGACCGACCGCGTTTGCAAGTCGTTGTGGCCGTCGGTCCCGGCGGCCACACGGCACGGCCGTCAGCCCCGGCGGGAGCCCGGGCTGGGCTCTTGCCTGCCGACCTGACGTTCGCGGCCCCTCCCGGTCAGTGTGTCCGCGCCACTATCGTCCCCGAAGTCCGGCGCCTCTTCCCCGCCACGCCCTTCCAGCACAGTGACGGAGCAACTGAGCATCCACACGGCTGGTTTGGGAGCTGGGGCTTGCCCCCTCCGATGCTGCGGTGAACGCGGACCGAGCCGTACCTACTGGGCCCGGAGCGGCCACCGGTGCAATCAGGACCGCACACGCCTGCTCTCATGCACCCATGCCGCGCAAGGTCCGCTCCAGACCGGCGTCGATGCGGTCCATCGTGGCCGCGTAGGCCTCGGGCATGTCGACATCGAGTCGGTCGGCGAGTACGAAGACCCACCACAGGCATTCGGCCAGCTTGTGCCGCAGTTCAGCGTCCACATCACCGTCGATGCCCCACGTCCGCTCGGCGGCGAGCACCAGACGCCCGACGTAGGCGGCATCGTTGGTGAAGCCGACCGCGAGCTCCGGCAGAGTCCATGTCCTGCCCAGTAGACGCTGTTCGAGCTGCTCGTACTGGGCTCGGACCTTCAGGGCCCTGTCGTCGGCCTCGCCAAGTCCGGCCGTGTCGTCGTGCGCCGGCGTCTCGCTCATCTGGGTTTCCTTTCGGATGGTTCTCCGTGTCATCCACGACGCTAGAAGCAGATGCGGACGGAATCGGTCCTGGTT
This sequence comes from Streptomyces panacea, assembly GCF_040560175.1. Lineage (NCBI taxonomy): Bacteria > Bacillati > Actinomycetota > Actinomycetes > Kitasatosporales > Streptomycetaceae > Streptomyces > Streptomyces panacea. The sequence goes on along the minus strand of NZ_JARJHW010000011.1, from coordinate 43,403 downwards.
TGCTCGCACGGTGATCGGATCTGTTGGCGGACAGATGACCTCCGTCGTGGACGTGTCCGACGAGCGTGGTTCTCATCGGACGACTCGACGCCACGTCTTCGCTGCCGCCTCCTGCGTACGCTGCGGCCCACATCCCGGTCGGCGGTGTGGTGGAGCGGCACGCTCCCCGCGCTGGACGTCATGGTGTGTCCGCGGCTGACAGCTCGAAATCGGCACGGGATGATTCAACCCCGTTGATCTGGAGGGAGATCGCATGCTGTCCGGGGTGGTAGCGGCGTGTCGTGATCGGCCGGAAGGAATGCTCCCGGGCGACTTGGATCCGGTCGCCCGGCGCAAGGGTGAGGGTGGTGAGTTTGAAGGTCTTGCCGGTCTGTCCCCCGTTGGCCTTGCGGTGGTGCACGATGTAGTCGATCGCGAGCCGCGCCTGGGCATCACCGGTGTTGCGGATCGAAGCGGTGAAACGGACACTTCCGCCGAACGGGACGATGTCCCGGTCCAGATGAGGTCCGTCGACTTCCAGGACCGCAGGAGCGAATCCGAGCAGTTCCAGAGCACCGGGGTGGCCGCGCTTGACGAGGGTGCGCAGCCCGTGGCGCACCAGCCGCTCGGTGGTGGCGTCGGGGCTGTCGAGCCAACGGCGGGCTGCGCCGAGGACGACCTCGGGATGGTCACGGCTGAGGTCGTTGAGATGGTTGGCGACCGAGCGGCGTACGTACTCGCTCTCGTCCCGGTAGAGAGCGTTCAGGATGGGCACGGTCGCTCCGGGACGGGCCATGATGTCCGACACCCGTACCGCCCAGGGAAGGTAGGGGCGGGTGCCTTCGGAGGCGAGCCTGCGCACGTCGACATCGGCCGACCCGGTCCAATCGCCGACGATGGTGCCGAGGGCCCGATCGAGATCGTGCCGCAGCAGCGTCCTGATGGCGAACTCCGAGGACAGGCGCCCGGTGAGACCCGCGAGCAACGCCATCGCGTCGTCGAAGGCCGCCGCCCCGCCCTCCTGAACGGCCCGGGTGGCGAGAGCACCGGTGACCGGCCAGATCAGCCAGCCGGTGAACTGCGGTGTGCCCTCGCTGGCGATGCGGACGGTCCGCGCCAGTGCGGCGTAGTCGCCCGGAAGATCCGCGAGCAGCGCATCGCGCAGCAGGTCGGCGCGCTCCCGCAGGGACAGCGAGTCGATCTGTCCGGGCGCCGCGCGCAGTGCCGTGAGGTCGGCCTCCGGTGCGGCGGCCCGGATGGCGCGTGTAAGGCTCCGGACGGTGTGGCGGCCGATGAGTTCGTCGGCGAACGGCATGGGCCTGTGTCCTTCACGCGAGGTACTGCAGTGTGGTGGTGAGCTGCCAGTCCACGCTGTTGTGGTCGATCGTGGCGTGAACGGGAGAGCCCGCCATCTCACCGGTGATGCCGGCGGCGCCGGCGCGCGCGTGAGGCAGGCTGTCGTAGGCGACGATGTCGATGATGCGTCCGTCGTCGGTCTCGACGATACGTCGCCACAGGAATCCGGGCTGCCGTTGGAGGTAGGCGTTGACATCGGCGTTTGCCTCGACGAAGTCTTTGGCGGTGCGGCCCGGTGCCGGGCGGAGGGTGGTCACCTCAAGTGTCTCGGCCATGGTGTGCTCCGATCTCGTAGCGTGGTGTCCAGTGGTGTCCACTCGACGTGAACCGACCCGTACGGGTCCGGCTCCGCTCGACGGGAAACGGCCCGTACGGGTCCGGCGAGCGGCAGGACGGCTGCGGCGGGTGCCCGCTTCTCGGCATGGGCTGTGCGGCCGGAATGGGGCGGCTCTGCGCGTGTCAGCGGACGAAGGCCTTGGCGGTCAGGCCGTTGATGGTGGTGTCGCCCTGCTGAAATCCGATCATGGCCTCGATCATGTTGTGCGGGTAGTCGAGGGCGGGCGTCGTGAGGCCGTCGAGTTCGGTGATCTGGCCGTCGGAGAGGGTGACGTCGAGGGAGGCGAGGTTGGTGACGAGCTGCTCGCGGGTGCGGGCGCCGACGAGCGTGGACGTGATCTCGGAGCGCTGGCGGACCCAGGCCAGCGCGGTCGCGGCCACGGTGCTGCCGAGTTCGTCGGCGATGCGTCGCAGAGCGTCGAGGAGGACGAACGTGGACTCCGTCAGGTGCGGGGCGGCGTAGGCGGAACGGCCGGAGCCGGCCACCTCCGTAGTGGTGCGCGAGTACTTGCCGGACAGGACGCCGCTGGCCAGGGGGCTCCAGGGAGTGATGCCGAGGCCGAAGCGGCGGGCGGCGCCGAAGGTCTCACCCTCGACGCTGCGGGCGAGGAGGTTGTACTCGACCTGGAGGGCGGCGATGGGCTCCCAGTCGCGCAGCCGGGCGGTGGTGGCGGCCTCTGCGACCCACCAGGCCGGCACGTTGGACAGGCCGATCGCATGGATCTTTCCGGCGCGCACCAGGTCGGTGAGGGTGGACAGGGTCTCTTCGAGGGGTGTGTGCCGATCCCACTGGTGCATCCAGTACAGGTCGACGTAGTCGGTGTTGAGCCGGCGCAGGGAGCCGTCCAGCTGGGCACGGATCGCCTTGCGGCCGGCTCCGCCGGAGTTGGGGTCGTCGGCGGCCGTGCTGCCGCCGAACTTCGTTGCCAGCACCATGCGGTCACGGGCTCCGGAGCGCTTGTCGAAGTAGTGGCCCAGGGTCTCCTCGGAGGCGCCCTTGTTGTACATGTTGGCGGTGTCGACGAAGTTGCCGCCGGCCTCCAGATAGTGGTCCAGCAGTGCGAACGACGTCTCGGGGGCAGAGCCCCAGCTGCCGTCGTCGAAGTTCATCGCGCCGAAAGCCAGAGGGCTCACACGCAGACCGGAACGGCCGAGGGTGCGGTACGAAGTGAGGGACATGGCGTTCCTTTGCGAGCGGGTGGTTGTTCCACCGACAACATTCGCCGCTTGCGAGCATACGAAGAAGGCTGTGTGAGGGTGGGGGTGCCACACCCAGGGACGATCGCCGATGTACGCGGAGAGCGCGCCGTACAAAATCCGAACGCAGAAGCACGGCAGGACGTCCGGGGCCTGTCGCCGACAACCCGGCCGTTACCCACCTCCCGGCCGCGACCCGCCTCCTGGCCGTCAGCCCCGTCAGCCCCGTCAGCCCCGTCTGCGCGGTCGAGCCGGCCGCCCGGTGCGCTCTGCGGTCCTGCGAAAGGAACTCCGCAACCCGGTCAGTTGGCTCGAGCGGTCGCGGTGTGTGAGGCCATCGTCTTGCGCGGCATGCCGGCGAGGGACGTGTCTCGCAGTGACCGGCACAGGGCGTCGGTCGCCTCCTGGTAGACGTCCGAAAGCGCGGACTGGATACCGGCGCCGACGTCACACTCCGCGTCGGGAGTCGAGGCGGGCATTCCGAATACCCGTTCGTCAGGGAGCGATTGGTAGATGTCCAGGAGAGTGATGTCCGTTGCGGCGCGAGCGAGGCTCCATCCGCCGTGTCTGCCGTGGGTGACCGTCACCAGTCCGCCGTCCTTCAGCTGTCCGAGGCAGCGCCGGATGACCACTGGATTGGCATTGACGCTGGTCGCGATGCGCTGTGACGGTACGACCGCGTTGTCGGACCCCCGACCGTCGGGGCGCAACCCCTGGTAGGCGGCCGCCGTACGCCGCCGACACTCGCTACAATTGGCCGCTTGCCCCAGTCGACAGGTCGGAAATTGCAGCAGTCACAGAACGAACTCGGCGCCTTCCTGCGTGCGAACCGCGCCCGCACCGAGCCGGCCGACGTGGGCCTGCCCGCCGGTGGCGGCAGCCGCAGAGTGCAGGGCCTGCGGCGGGAAGAGGTAGCGGTCCTGGCCGGCGTGAGCGTCGACTACTACGCGCGGCTTGAACAGGGGCGCGAGCGCCACCCCTCACCCCAGGTCGTCGACGCGGTCGGCCGGGCGATGCGACTGACGCCGGATGCGCGGACACACCTCTTCCGGCTGGCCGGTCTGCATCCCGCGCTCACATCGGCCGCAGGCCGCGACCTGGTCCACCCTTCACTGCTCCACCTGCTGGACGCCTTCCCGGCGGCCGCCGCCTACGTGCTGAGTCCCGCCTTCGACGTACTGGCGAAGAACACCGTCGCCACCGCACTCCTGGCGCCCTTCGAGGGCACCTCGAACATGCTCCGTGTGCTGTTCCAGCACTCCCGTGCGCGCGAGGTCTTCGCCGAGTGGCCCGTGGTGGCGCGCGCCACGGTGCACGCGCTGCGGCTGCACGCGGGCCGGTTCCCCGACGACCCCGGCATCATCGACCTCGTCTCCGAGTTGCGGGCGTCGCCGGAGTTCCGGCGACTGTGGCAGGAGAACGAGGTGGAGAACATGGCCCGCGCGTTCAAGGTCTTCGTGCTTCCCGGGATCGGTCGCATCGAGCTGACCTATCAGACCTTCGATGTCCATGACGCGCCCGGACAACAGCTCCTGGTCGGGGTTCCCCAGCCGGGCAGTCCGAGCGCCGAAGCGATCCAGTCCCTCACCGCGCAGGTCAGGCCGGGCACGGTCACCGCATGATGTGCCGCCGACACGATGCGGTGCCAGGGTTCCGCGCCGACCGCGACGCATGCAGGACCGCACCGCTCGAGGCACCCGGATAGATTCGGCCCATGATCGCTACCTCCGCCCGGCTGCTGCGGCTGGTGTCACTGCTGTCCAGCAGGCCCACCTGGTCCAACGCGGATTTGGCGCGGCAGCTGGACGTCACCGAGCGCACCGTGCGCAGGGACATCGACCGGCTGCGTGAGGTCGGATACGGCGTGGAGTCGATCCCGGGACCAGGCGGCGGCTACCGCTTCGGCGCGGGCAACCGCATGCCCCCCTTGAACCTGGACGACGACGAGGTCTTCGCCGTGGCCTTGGCACTCAGGGAAGCCGCACACGGTGCGGCCCCCGGCGCCGACCCGGCAGCACTGTCGGCCCTGCTGAAGCTCCGGCAGATCCTGCCCACCCGGATGGCGAAGCGCCTGGCGGGCCTGGACGCCACCGTCGAACACACCCCGCGCTGCGAGCCGCCCCGGGAATCCGCGGACGTGCTGTTGCTGCTGGCCTCCGTCTGCCGGGCATCCGAGCGCACCACGCTCACCTACCGCGACACGCACGGCAGGACCACGGTCCGAAACGTCGATCCGCACCGTCTGGTCTACACCGGCGTCCACTGGTACTTCGTGGCCCGTGACGTCGACCGCGGGGCCTGGCGAACGTTCCGTGTCGACCGAGTGGTCGACGCCCGGTCCACCGGAGAAGTGGTCGACCTTTCCGATGCCCCGGACGCCGCGCAGCTCGTCTCCGACACCATCACCCGCACCGGATACCCCCTCTTCGCCCGCGTCCGGCTCCCGCTGCCCTACGACGACGCCCGCCGACTGGTCGCCCCCATCGTCGCCACTCACGAAGCCGACGGCCCGAACGCCACGATCATCACCATCGGCGGATCCGACCCCGGCCAGCTCGCCGGCTATCTCCTGAGCCTGCGCACACCGCTGGAGATCCTGTCACCGAAGTCCGTCCGCGCAGCACTCCTCGACCGCCTCGACGCCCTCTACCGCGGCAACAGATCACCCCGATCGCACCCCGACGGACAGAAGTGAGGTCGCCGCGGGAAAGGTCGGTGGAAAACCAGGACCACACCTGTCCGGATCTGCTCCTAGCCTGAATGAGAGGCACAAACCGCCGAGCGCCTGGCCGCTCGGGCCGGGCCTTCCCCCTCAGCAATTCTTCACACAGGAGCACCTCATGGCAGCCACCCCCCGCCTACTGGTCTACGGAGCCACCGGCTACACCGGAAAGCTCGTCGCGGAACACGCCAAGCAGTCGGGCCTCGACGTCGTCGTGGCTGGCCGGAACCAGGAGCGCGTCACGGCACTCGGCGAGGAACTCGGCGTCGACAGCCGCGCCTTCCCGGTCGACGACCCCGCACTCCTGACCGCCGCACTCGACGACATCACGGTGGTCCTGAACGTCGCCGGCCCCTTCCACCGCACCGCACGCCCGCTGATGGACGCCTGCATCGACAACGGCGTGCACTATCTCGACACCACCGCCGAATACGACGTCTTCGCCACCGCGCGCTCCCGGCACACCGAGGCCGCAGCCGCCGGCGTGATGATCATGTCCGGTGTCGGCTGGGACGTCGTACCCAGCGACTGCGTCGCCGCCCACGCCGCGGCGCGCGTCGCCGAACCCGTCAGCCTGCGCCTCGCGCTCAAGCTCCTCAGCGCCACCGCCGAGGAGGCGGAAGGCCTCAATCTCTTCTCCCGCGGGTCCATCATCAGCGCCACCGAAGGCATCGGCGACCTCGGCGTACTGGTCCGTACCGACGGGGACATCGTCGCGCTGCCGGAGCCCAGGACCGCCTCGTTCGACTTCGGTGACGACGGCCCGGAGGAGTGCGTGTCCGTGTCCATGGGCGACCTGATCACCAGTCACTACGCCACGGGCATCCCCTCGATCGAGGTGTACGTGCAGATCGGCCGGCCGCTTCCCATCGACCTGGACCTCTCGACGCTGCCCGATGGGCCGACCTCCCAGGAGCGGGAGGTGGGACGCAGCAAGATCGTCGCCGAGGTCACCGGCCGGGACGGCAGCGTGGCCCACGCCCTGATCGACACACCGACCGGCTACCGGTTCACTCAACTCTCGTCCGTGGAGATCGCCCGCCGCGTACTGGTCGGCTCGTTCACACCGGGCTTCCAGTCGCCCTCCTCCGCATACGGCCCCGAACTGGCCCTCGCCATCGCCGACACCCAGATCAAGGACCTCTAGGACGGACGGCTGACCGCACGGGTTCGCTTTGTCGGCGAGTTACGAGAACGCCTGTAGCTCAACGACGGGAACGCCCCCTTCCACTGAAGAGTGATGTCGCTGAGTTTCGAGAACACCCCGGTGCTTGATTCGGAATCCTGGTTGTGCTCTGCACGACGAGGAGGCCCGGGTGCTGCCGAAGCCCAAGATCGATCTGTACGCGGCGATCCGCCGCGACGCCAGGACGGGCATGTCGCCGCGGGCGCTCATGCGGAAGTACGGCGTCGGCTTCGAGACCGTACAGAAGGGCCACGGTGTCGGCGTTTGGACGAGCACGATGCCGCCGACATCTCCTACCGGATGGTCCGCGGATACGTCGCTGTCCGCCGTGAGGAGATCCCCCTGCAGGCCGGCAAGGGAGTCGTGGACGCCTTCGTCCCCCAGACCCACACACCCGGTGCGGAGGCCGAGGTCGACTTCGGGGACGTTACGGTGAAGCTGGCAGGCGACCTGGTGACCTGCTACTTGTTGGCGTTCCGGTTGCCGTACTCGGGCAAGGCCGTCCATCGCAACCAACGCCTACGACGGCACTCACCTCAACCTCAACCGGTCACCCTGGACCCAGTTCGTCGTCGACACCACGGCACCGGTATGACGACGCGGACCGTACGGAGTCGGTGACGGCTCCGCTGGGTGCGCAGGCGCTGTTCGGATACGACTCGGCGGGTCGGCTGACGAAGGCGACGAGCCGTGCGGGTCTGGTTACGACGGTCGAGTACGACCTGCTGGGGCGGGCGAAGAACGCCAAGTACGGGGTGAACGCGGCCGGGGTTGCCGAGTCGACGGCCACGTACGTGTACGACGCGGTGGACCTCCCGAAGACAATCACGGACACCCAGGCCGGCACGGAGAGCTTCGGCTACGACGCCTACGACCGGCTGAAGACGGTGACCGGCCCGACGGGCAGGGTGGGCTACGACTACGACGCCGTGGACCGCCGCAAGGAGATGACGGCGGCCGGGACCACCACGCTCTACGGCTACGACACCTCCAGCATCCTGACCTCCGTCACTGCGGGTGGGCAGGAGGTGCGGTTCGGTCTGGGCGCGGTGGGCCGGGAGAAGACGGCGACGCTGCCGGGCGGCATCACACGCACCACGACGCTCGACAAGACCGGTGTGGTCTCAGCGATCGACTACGCGCGGGGCACCACGGATGTCGGCGATTTGATGTACACGTGTGCACCCGGGGCCTCCAGACGGGCTTCACCGACAGCCTGGCCTCGCTCTGCCGGCGGCCGAGACGGGCGCGGTGTTCGGCAAGGACAACCGGGTCACGTCCCTGGGCGGCCGCTCGTTCACGTACGACGCCGACGGACAGCTCAAGTCCGACGGCAAGAGGACGTACGACTGGAACGCGCGGGGCCAGTTGTCGGGCGTCACCCCCACCGGGGGCGGATCCGCGGGCCTGTTCACCTACGACCCCTACGGCAAGCCGACCAGTTCGGGTGCGGCCTCGACGAACCCGTACACGTTCACGGGCCGCGAGTTCGACGGCACGGGCCTGCTCTACTACCGCAACCGCTACTACGACCCGGAGTCGGGCCGTTTCATCTCCCAGGACCCGACCGGCTACGCGGGCGGCACGAACCTCTACCAGCGCGCGCTCAGCTCCCCGACGACCTACACCGACCCCACGGGCAACTCCCCGATGCTGGCCGCCTGCGTCATCGGGGGCCTCGGCGAGGCGGGCCTGGACTGGCTCGGCCAGCGCTCTCCGGACACAAGGTCAACTGCAGACTCGGGAGAAATCCTACGGCGAGGCGGAGGGAAGGCCGCAGAAGTGGCTCGACCGGCGCTTCATCCCACCGCCAGCTGTCGGGGAACGGATGGACCACGACGAGGGCGTGCAGGGTGCGGAGACCACGGCGGTGTGAGCGCAGCGCATCTACGCGGCCATGGAAGAAATCCTGCGGAACCCCTGCGAGTACCAGATCATCGTGACGTACGGCGGCTCTCTGACGTGCGTCGTGGCGTCCTGGATCAAGATGCGATCGAGTGTCAGCCGGCTATGCCGGCTTCCGGGCGCCCCGAGCGACCATGCTGGGTCCGTACAAGCGGGTGATGACGAGATTCTGCGGGGCGATCTGGATCCGCCGCGCACCGACTCCTGTCGACTCGCCGACATTCGAGTAGGAGCCGAGGGCCCGGCCGAGACCGTCTGCCCCTCCGGACAAGGCAGACAGCGCCGGCTCAGGCGTCCGGCTGAGCCGGGCCCGTGGCGGGTGGCCAGCTTCGCAAGGTCATGTCGGCCACCTGCTGGAGGACGTCGCGAGTGATGCCGCCGGCGGCCTGGACGGCGATGCCGTTCGCCACGGTCATGAGGTGACGGGCGAGGAGTTCGGGATCGGCGTCGGGACGCAGGTCGTCTTCGTCGACGGCCTGCTGCAAGCGGTCGCGGAGGAGCGAGACGTGCTCGTCGCGCCACGCGACGAGCATGTCGCGGGCCTGGCTTCCCGGCTCACCGGCGGCGAGCGATCCCTGGACGCCGAGGCACCCGGCGGGGCAGCCGGGGCGGGTGGTGGCCAGGACGGAGCCGGCCAGGAACGCGGCGGCCACCTGCCGGGCGGTCGGTTCCCGCAGGGCGCGGGCTCCGTACGAGGCGGGGCCTTCGGTGTAGCGCTCCAGGGACTTGCGGAACAAGTCCTCCTTGTTGCCGAAAGCCGCGTACATGCTGGTGCGGGTGATGCCCATGGCGTCGGTGAGGTCGGCGAGGCTGGCGCCTTCGTAGCCCTGTTTCCAGAAGACCCGCATGGCCTGTTCGAGGGCCTCCTCGGCGTCGAACCCCCTCGGCCTGCCGATCGATGTCTTCCGCCGCGTCTCCATACGAGCGATCATACCTCTTCCGTACCGATCGATACAGATGTGCTACGGTCCCTTTCTGTATCGATCGGTACCGAACTTTGTCGAGGTCATTCGTATGGGACAGCTTGAAGGTAAGACCGCCGTCGTCACCGGCGGCGGCACCGGGATAGGTCTGGCCACCGCCGTCCGACTGGCGGCCGAGGGCGCGCACGTGTTCATCACCGGCCGGCGTAAGGCCGTGCTGGACGCGGCCGTCGAGACCATCGGCCCGGCGGGGGCCACGGCGGTGGTGGGCGACATAGCCGACCTGGCCGACCTGGACCGGCTCTACGAGACGGTCCGCGCGCGGGGCCGGGGCCTGGACGTGCTGTTCGCCAATGCCGCGGCCGCGTCGTTCGCGACGCTGGAGGAGGTCACCGAGGAGCACTTCGACGAGACCTTCGACGTCAACGTCCGGGGGACGGTGTTCACGGTCCAGAAGGCCCTGCCGCTGCTCAACGACGGCGCGTCGGTGATCCTGAACTCCTCCGTGCGCGCCGACGACGGTGTCGCGGCGTTCGGCGCGTACGCGGCCTCCAAGGCGGCGATCCGGTCCTTCACGCGGACCTGGGCCAACGAACTCAAGGACCGTGGCGTCCGGGTGAACGCGATCTCCCCGGGCACCATCGACACCCCCGGACTCGACGCCGTGGTCGCGGGAGACGCACCCCTCACCAAGTCCCAGTTCGCCGCGGAGGTCCCCCTGGGCCGGATCGGGCGCGCCGCCGAGGTCGCCGACGCGGTGATTTTCCTCGCCTCCGAGCAGAGCAGCTTCATCCTCGGAGCCAACCTGTACGTCGACGGCGGCGAGAACCAGATCTGACCCCGGCGTACGCGACCCGAATGACACACCCCGAAATCCAGAGGACCAGAAAGGTCATCATGTCCGACACCGACCTGCGCGAGTTTTTCCAGCGCTACATCGACGCACTCAACGCTCACGAGTTTCAGCGCATGACCGAATTCATTCACGACGAGCTCGTCATGAACGGCCGCCCGATCACGCGGGACGACGTAATCGCCGAGTTGGAGGGGCACGGCGACGCGGTGCCGGACTTCACCTGGCGGGTCCAGGACCTCGCCGTCGAGGGTGATCGCGTGGCGGCCCGTCTGTTCAACAAGGGGACGCCCGCGAAGGAGTGGTTCGGTCTGACCCCCACCGGTGCCACAGTCGAGTACGCCGAATACGCCTTCCACAAGGTCCGTGACGGGCGCTTCTACGAGATGAACTATCTGATCGACGCCCAGGCAGTTCAGCGACAGCTGGTCGGCTGACGTCCAGGTCGGCCATACGTCAGCATCTCTGAGAACCGTTCGCGCGCCGCGCACAGTCGGTCGGGCCCGCAGGTTCCCGGGGGCGCCGGCCACTGCGCGAGATGCGCCTGCGCGGCGGTCATGGCCGTGGCCCGGGCCACGGCCATGACCGCCGCGCCGGACTGCACCTTTCATCAGCCGGACTGAACACGCTGTCCAGACAGCCCCGTTCGCTCTTCCACCCAGAAACGGTGGACAGCCCAGCCGGCGCCGAACACAGCGGTCGTCCAGACGATGACTTCGGCGAGAACAATTGCCGGGTCCATGTGGGATGTGGCCGGGGTGGCAGCACGATCATCTGCACGACGGCGCCCACCGGAACCCTCAACGCCGCGAGCAAGCCGATCAGTCCAGGCCGCTCCTTGGCTTGAGGAAGCTGAACCTTCCTTGCCCGTCCTCGTGAACGAACTCGCAGCTCGCCCAGCGAGCACATCACCGAGCTGAGATCAGAAAGGGCTGTGCGCGGCTGATCATGGATGCGTCAGTTCCGTGGGCTGTGTCGAGCGGCGACGACTGCCTGCCCGCCCGCGCGGACGCGCTGTTCGAGTCGACCGACGCCGGGCTGTGCACGGACGGACCTGTCCGGTCACTGGCCGACCTCGCGTTGGCGCCCGAACACCGTCGCGGACACGGCGGTCTGTATGTGCTGGTCCGCAGGGGAGTGTCAGTTGGACGTCGTCATCCAGGTGTCGGTGGCGCAGGCCCGGTGACTTGGTGCTTGGCGCTGACGCGTGGTGCTCATCTGCTACTGACATGACTGACGAAGGGGCATGTCGTTCTCGTGCAGACCGCTATAGCGGTTGCTGGGTTTGCCCTGGGCGACTTGTAGGAACTGTGGAAGCCCTGCCGTGAGTTCGACGGTCGAGCCGACTTCATGGACGGGGTGCCGACCGTCCTGGAGGAGGCGGCGTGGACCGACGGGGCCTCGATGATCCAGACGCTGACCCGGATCGTGCTGCCGCTGATGGGGCCGGGCATGACGGTCGTGATGATCTACACGTTCATCCAGCTCTGGGGGAACTTCCTCGTCCCCTTCATGCTGCTGCTCACCCCCGACCAACTGCCCGCGTCCGTATCGATCTTCACCTTCTTCGGCAACTACGGCTCGGTGGTCTACGGCCAGTTGGCGGCGTTCTCGATCCTCTACTCCACGCCGGTGCTGCTGCTGTACATCCTGATCTCGCGCCGGCTGGGCGGGGGCTTCGCGCTGGGCAGCGCGGTGAAGGGCTGAGTTCCGGCCGGACCGGATTCGGCCGGGGCTGAACCGGTGGGCCCTGAAAGAGCGTCTACATCGTTGTAGTTCGCTGTAGCCAACACGGGAGCCCCACCATGGAGCACTACCAGACGACCGAGCCGGTTGCCGTCACGACCACCGAGTTCGGTTCGGACGCCGTCAAGTCGCTGTCCCGGGCGGTGGCTCGGGCGGCCGGCCGCGAGAGCGCCGCCGTGGGCACCGAACACCTCCTCCACGCGCTTCTCAGCGATACCGAAGAGCCTGGGGCCGCCTTGGTTCCCAGTCGCCCGGAGTCCATCACGATCTGCGGGCAGATCCGGGCCCGCGACGTGCGGGACTGGGCACGTGACGACAGCGGGCGCACCGAACCGGACTCCGGCATGGACGGCACCGACAGCACACGCGGGCATGACGCCCTCGACGACGCCGGCGAGGTGGACGCCGTCTGGCGGGAAGCGCTGTGGTTCGCGAGCCAGTCCGAACGGAGCCTGCGGGGGAGGGGCGCGCGTGCCCCCGAGGCGTCCGGGGCGCTGCGGCGGACCCTGCTCGGCGCCCTGCGGCTGGCCCGCGAGGAGGGCGCGCAAGACGTGCACGAGCGGCATCTGGCGCGGGCCCTGCTGGAGACACCCGGGAGCAGGGCGCTGGAGGCCCTGTCGCTGCGCCGGGTGGATGTGGCCGCGGCGGCCTCCGCACTGGACGCCCAGGCCGAAGCGGTACGCGCGGGCGCCGAGCCCTGGCCCGCCGAGGCCGAGGCCGTACTCGGCAGCGTAAAGCTGCTGCGGGGGGCCGGGCTGCTCGGCGAGCGAGGGGTGTGGTGGACGCGCGGCATGATGTCGTGGATGGCGCGCACGGCGGGTGACGGTTCGCCGCTCGTGCTGGTGATCAGCAATCAGGCCCAGCGTCAGGCCGTACGGTATGGCAGGACGGAGACGGAGCCGGTGGATCTGCTGCTCGCCGTCATGGCGGTGGACCGGGCGCTCACCGTCGCCGGGGTGTCGCTGCCCGAGAAACTGCTCGTGGTCAACTCCGCGGCGGACACGCTGCGTTCGGCCGGGATACGGCAGGCGGATCTGGTCCGCGCGGCGACGGCGGCGGCGGAGCCGCCGGCGCGGTACGCCGTTGCGGGTGATGTGGACCGGTCCGCGGAGACGGACAAGGTGGTGGCCTCGGCCCGGCTGCTGGCGGCGGAGCGGAAGGACGAGACGGCCGGCACCGCGCATGTGCTGATCGCCCTGCTCGACGACCCCGAGGGCCCGGCCGCCCAACTGCTCCGCGAGTGCGGCGCGGACCCGGCCGCGCTCCGTACCCGCCTCGAAGCATCGCTCGGAGCCACCCCCGCGGCCTGACACCTGTCCTCGGATGCCGGGCGTGCCGCGAGCCCGCCCGCCCGGCGCCCCGAAGGACGGACCGCTCCAGAAGACCGACTCCGCCTCGAACATCCGGTTCTCCGGGACCGTCTTGAGGCGCGTGACCGCCTCCGCGAGCGGCACCATCGACACCGATGTGCCGTTCAGCGCCGTCATCCTGCCGAAATCGAGCCCTCGGCCGGGTGCGCTCCTGGACCTCAGGACTACGCACGCTCCCTGTGAGGAGCCGTACCGCTCCAGCAGGTCCGCGCGCGGCCCACCCGGTCGGTGCGCGCCAGCGCGTAGGCGAGCGTGCCGAGGGCGGTGAGCCGGGGGCCGGCCGAGGAGACCCGCTCCAGCACCGGCGTGAGATGTCTGATGCCGGCCTCGGTGTCCACCCGGCTCTCGGCCAGGGCGAGTTCGACGAGCAGGTCCGGATCGCAGTGCTGCTCGTCACCCGGCGGTACGCACGGCCGCAGCAGCTCCACACAGCGGCTGCGCCGTATTCCGTCGAGCTGCGCCGACTCGCCGTCGCCGCGCGAGGCCAGCGCAACGAGGATCGGCAGCCCGGCCAGTCGGCGGGCCGTGTGAGCGAGCGACCGCAGCGACGACCGGTCCGCCACCTGGGCGTCAGCGACGGCCGTGTGGCGGACCCCGAGCGGCCAGGGACCGCACCGAGCCGTGCAGTTCGGCCAGAGCGTCGTGGGAGACCTCGGTGGCGCCGTAGTGGAGCCCGGGTCCGCCGCGGCCTGGATGCCGCTGGCGCGGCCGGACGGAGCGGCACCGAGGTGAGGGTTTCGTGCGAGACCGCCACTTCCAGCAGGACGAGTACGGCGCCCAGCGCCCCGTCCTGTCGGACCTGGCCAGCCCGGGACTCCAGGACCCGCAGTCCCAGACGCCGCGCGTCGGCGGCGAGTGCGCGGATCAGCGTGGTCCTGCCGATGCCGTCGGGGCCGTCCAGGACGACCAGTGAGGGGAGCCCCGCGGCCGTACGCCGGACCATCGCGCCGAACAGGGCCAGTTCGTGCTCCCGCTCCACCGGTCGAGGGGACAGCTCACCGGCCGGTGTGTCCGAGGGCCCGGACCCGTCCGAGGCGACGATCATGACCGAGTTCCACCTTCCTGGGTGGTGACTGCACCTGTACCCGTGATCCCCCCGGACACTTGGATGCATTCGGCGGTGCCCCGGGGGCCGGGAGGGCGGAGGTGCCGCGAGGAGTGCTCCTCAGCGGGTTGTGGGTTCCCCGCCCACACGGTGGGGGTTCGGTCCGACCACGGGCTTGCCTGTTCGAGTTGGCCGGCCAGGCGGAAGAGGCGGGACTCGAGCCCGTAGCCGGCGGCGAACTGCATACCGATCGGGAGCCCCGTCTCGGCGTCGGCCGTCATGGGTACGGACATGGCGGGCGTGCCCGCCACGTTGAATGGCATGGTGAACGGCGAGTGTTCGAGGACACGGCCGATCCAGCCCGCGCCGTCCAGCGTCTCGGCGCCCTCGGTATGGGCGCCCAGGGCCGCGGGAAGCTCCGGCAGGATCGGCGTGAGCAGCATGTCGTACGCGGCGAAGTACCGTGCGAGGCTTCGGGCGACCCGGTTGCGGATCCCGAGCGCGGTGACGAACTGGGCGCCGCTGACCCGCTGCCCGTAGTGGTAGCCGGCCAGGGTCACGGGCTCAAGGGTTGAGGAGTCGACGGGCCGGCCGAAGGCGGCGGCCAGCTGGTCGACCGATGCCGCGAGGTTGGCGGTCCACAGCACAGCGTTGGCCTGGACGAATTCCTCCCAGCTGGCCCCGAGGTCTACCTCGACCTCCACCACCTGGTGGCCGAGGGCTTCGAGCAGACACATGGTGCGGCTCAGGGCGTGCGCCACCGGCGCGGTCGTGCGGCGTCCGCCCCATGCCTGGGCCAGGACCCCGATCCGCAGCGAGCCCGGAGGGCGGGTGACTTCCACCGCGTACGGCCGGGACGGCTCCGGGGCGACGTAGGGGTCACCCGGCTCCGGGCGGCGTATGCGGTCGAGCAGCACCGCACTGTCGCGCACCGTGCGGCTGACGCTGCCCTGCACGGCCAGACCGCTGAACAGCTCGTCGAAGTCGGGTCCCATCGAGACCCGGCCACGGGTGGGCTTCAGCCCGAAGAGACCGTTACAGGAGGCCGGGATGCGCAGCGAGCCGGCCGCGTCCGTCGCGTGTGCGATCGGCACCACCCCGGCGGCGACGGCCGCGGCCGAGCCCCCGCTGGATCCCCCCGCGCTCCGCTCCAGGTTCCACGGGTTGCGGGTCGCGCCGTAGAGCACCGGTTCCGTGGTGACGCTGTAGGCCATCTCTGGTGTCGCGGTACGGCCGATGGTCACGAGACCGGCCCGGCGGAAGCGCCGCATCAGAGAGGAGTCGACGCTCGCGACATTGCCGGCCGCGAGACGGCTGCCCAGCTCCGTCCGCCTGCCGGCCATGGCGACCCCGATGTCCTTGATCAGGAACGGGACTCCGCCCAGCGGTGCCCGGCGGGGGCGCGGATCGTCGTCGGCCGGCCATGTCTCCACGACGGCGTTGATCTGCGGATTCACCGCCTCCGCGGCCTCCCGCGCGGCTGCCTCCAACTCTGCGGAGGTCACCTCGCCCTTGGCGACCAGCTCCGCGAGCCCGACGGCGTCGAAGTTCACGTACTCGGCAACTCTCACTACCACTCCTGGGAAAGGACCACGACGCACGCCGGGAGATAGGGAACGGCACCGGATTTGTGCCGCGCGGGTCACGCTGCGGCGCGATGGACAGGACATCCCCGAGGGGAGTGCTCCGCCGGACACGTCCCGGGGCGTGTCTTTCGGATCTTGCCGGGCCCGGTCCATGGCACACGGCCCGCCGCGTTGTTGTCGGCTGCCGACGCTCCGCGTCGGCTCCTTCCGCCCTGCGATCGCACGCACTTGACGCCGCACGCTCTGTCGAGCGGGCGGGCGGCACCATGTGTCAGCACGGCCTAGGCGGCACGCCACTTATGTGCCAGCGCGGCTGCCTCGCCGCGCGAGTTGACCCCCAGCTTGTCGAAGATGTTCGCGATGTGGAACTTCACCGTCGACTCGCTGATGTGCAGTTCCTGGGCGATGTGCCGGTTGCGCCGCCCGAGGGCCAGCTGCTGGAGCACCTCCAGCTCCCGTGCACCCAGCCCGGTCAGCGGGTCCTGGCGCGGAGCGTCGGGCGGTGCGAGGGGAATGTCGATGGTCACCGTCGTGCCCCACCCCGGTACCGCGTCGACCTCGATCCGCCCGCCGAGCGGCGTCAGCCGTTCCGCGACCCGGCGTGCGTCGAAGGAATCCCGGGACAGCGCCCCGGGCCCGTCGTCCCGCACGGTGGCGCGCAACTGGGCAGGGCTCACCTTCCAGCCGATGTGGATCCGGCTCACCCGACCGCTGTCCGGCCCGAGTGCCTGGTCCTCCAACGAGGCGTGCACGGTGGCCCGGACCGCCGCCGACGCCGTGTCGACGACATCGCTGGGCAGCAGCCGGTCGGCGCCCTCCTCCACACCGGGTGTGCCGAGGTCCAGCCGTACGTTGCGGGCACGCAGTATCCGGCGCAGCGAGTTGGCGAGCCGCTCAAGGGCATCCGCGGCCCGCTCCTCCACCAATGCCCGGTCGAGCTCCGCACGCGAGCGCAGTTCCGCCAGGGCGGTGACGGCGAGGTCGACGGCCCGGGTCCGGGCAGTGGTGTCGTCCAGGCCGCGGTCGCGCAGGACACCCAACAACGCGCCGAGCGCGGCTCCGTGCGCGTCGCCGAGCTCGGAGATGGTGCGGGCGCGGGCGGCCGACGCGGCGCGTGAGACGGCCAGCGTTCCGGGGACGATCTCGGTCCGCATGCCTTCCCGGTGCGCGGTCAGCAAGTCCCACAACGCCTGGGCGGGCGCCAGACGCTCCTCGGGCAGCGGGGTGTTCCCGGTCCGTACGAGGACCAGCAGGGCGCCGGGTTCGTTGATTCCGCTGGCCAGGGCCACAACCGGAATCTCGGCGCCCGCCAGCCGCGCCGGCCCTTGCCAGCTCCCCCCGGCCGGCACCAGGGGCCGCAGCGCATGTACCTCGGCGGTGGTGATGGCCGTGCCGGGGGCACCCGGAGACTCCCCGTAGACCTTGAACGGGGCGTACGGGCAGTTGGCGGAGAGATCCGCGAGCCCACGGTGCGGAATCGCTTCGTCCAGGGCGGCGGACAGGCGCGGCAGAGTCTCGATCAGGGGCGCCCGGATCACGTCGAGTGGTGCCATCGGGTCCATGGGACACAGCGTAATCAGCCCGCCCCGTGCTCCCGCTGTTCTTTCAGGCAGCCACGACCGTACGAAAGGACAGCGGGAGCGGAGCCGTCCCTGCTGAGGATGGAGGCGTTGTCAATGATCCGCCGTCAGGGCGGCTACGCACGTGACAGGAAGTGACAGACGTGAAGGCGATCGTCTACAAGGACTACGGCGGCTCCGAGGTCCTGCGGCTCGCTGAGGTCGAGGAGCCGCACGCCGGCCCGGGCCAGGTCCGGCTGAAGGTCATGGCTGTCGGTGTCAACGGCCTGGACTACAAGATCCGACACGGCTGGTTGCAGCAGGTGTTCCCCGTGACCTTCCCCGTCATCCCGGGCATGGAAGCGGCCGGCGTCGTCGACGAGGTCGGCGAGGGCGTCACCGGCATCTCGGTGGGGGACGAGGTGATGGGTATGACCACGACCGGCTGCTACGCCCAGTACGCCCTGGCCGCAGACGTGGCGCTCAAACCGGCCGCGCTCGACTGGGAGTCGGCCGCCGCACTGCCCGCCGCCGTCCAGACCTCCCACGGCGTACTGGACGTCCTCAAGGTGACTCGCGGTGAGACGCTGCTGATACACGGGGCCGCCGGCGTCGTCGGCTCCGCCGGTGTCCAGCTCGCCGTCGGCCTTGGCGTCACCGTCATCGGTACCGCGTCCGAGGCCAACCACGACTACCTGCGGTCCCTGGGGGCCGTACCTGTGGTGTACGGCGACGGCCTCGTCGAACGGGTTCATGCCGTCGCCCCCCAGGGCATCGACGCTGTGTACGACGCTGCGGGGTACGACGCCCTGGCAGCCTCCGTCCTCCTGCGCGGCGGCACCACCGACCGCGTTGTCACCATCGCGGACCAGCGGGCCGCCGAACTGGGCGTCGAGTTCTTCATGGGCACGCCCGGTCCGTTCGCGGCGGAGCTCGCGGACTACGCCCGACTCGCCGCCGACGGCCAGCTGCGCATCCGTATCGACCGGAGCTTTCCGCTCGCCGACGCCGCCGAGGCCGAGGAACTGAGCGAAGCCGGCCACCCGCGCGGCAAGTTGATCCTCCTCCCGTGACGGCCGGGCGGCGGGCCGACGCTCGCGGCCGGGCGTCGGCGATGGCGATGGCGATGGCGATGGCGAATTCTCCTTCCGTCATCTGGCAGTCGGTGCGAAGCACCTTCGTGACGACTGGCCACTTCCGTTGAAATCAGAGGAGTCGAGATGAAGGCGATCAAGAGGGCCACCGTCGGAATCATGGGTGGTTTGGCACTGGGAACGATTTCCCTCGGTGGGCGCGTCATCGGCATCGGCCCAGGCACCGGTCGCGTCCGCGAGTACCTGCGACGAGGCGATCGACTTCGCCCAGTCGCTGCTCGGGTGGGACACCCGTGACCACCACGCCCTCCAGAACTACCTGGACATGGGAATCAGGGAGGGCTGGTTCTTCGGCGTTCACGAAGAGCAGGCGCGTACGGCGTACAACCACTTGAGAAACCACTGTCCCCAGGGCCAGACCCGCACGGACAACCTCCGGGACATCCTCACTGCTTCTAATGTTCGGGTCGCTGGGGCAGGGGCCGACGAGGGGCATGGGTAGAGCGACATCGCCCTCTACGGCGACCGGCTCACCTGGAAGCAGTCCGTCACCAAGCCCCTGCGACTGAACCTGGCTTTCGCGGTCACGGTCAACGGCGAGACCCTGACCGGCATGTCCAAGACCGGACGCCCTCCGGCTTCGAAGGTCACCGGCCTACGCCGCACCGTCCCGGCGACCGGAGGACACTGAACATGAGGAAACTCCCGTACCTCCTGGCGACGCCGACCGCGCCAGCGACCCCGGCCACCGCGAGTGCGCACCTTCGCCCCCTGAGTGTCGCGGCGCGGCACAACCGCGCGACGGCGGCATTGAGCGCGGGGTAGGGGCCGGGGGCAGGCGAGCTTGCCCGGAGCGATCGGCCGCGACCCGCACCGCGTACGGTTGGACGAGGTGAGTCTTCAATTGGTGTCCGGGCGCTTCCGTCCCGGTCGGCAGCAGGGCGGTAGGGAAATGGCTGAGGACGGCCGGGCCGCGAGGCGTCCGCACGGTGAGCTCGTCGCGGACGTGCTGGCGATTCTCTGGCGGGCCGAGACGCCGTTGACGCCGCAGCAGATCGGTGACGCCCTTGGACGGGATCTGGCGAGGACGACGGTGACGACCATCCTCGCCCGTCTCTACGAGAAGGGGACGCTCACGCGGACCCGCGAGGGGCGGGGTTTCGCCTACGCCGCGGTGGACGACGCGGCCGGCCTGGCGGCCGGGCGCATGCGACGGGAGCTGGAGCGTGAGCCGCAACGCGACCTGGTGCTGAAGCGGTTCGTGTCCTCGCTGTCCGAGGGCGACGAGGAGGAGCTGCGGCGTCTGCTCCTGGAGACCGGGGACAGCGAATGACGCTGGTCCTGGCCGTGGTCGTCCTGACGTTGGTACTTCCGTGGGGCGCGGCGGCGGCCACTCTCCGGCTGGCCGCGCTCCTGCCGCCGCGGGAGGCGTGCGTGGCGCTGACGGGTGCGGCGGCGCTGCTGGCCGGTGGCACCGTGTCGGCGCTGATCGGTCTGTTCCATGTGCCCTTCCTCGCCTCCCTCGAACGGATACCGCTGTCGCGGTCGGCGGCCGAGTGGCCGGCCACCGTGCCGGTCGCCGCTGTCGCCGGTGCCCTGTTGGCGGTTCAGGCGGTGCTGTTGTTCCGCCGCTGGTACGAGCACCGCTCGCTGCTCGCGCGGGGCTGGGCGTCCACCGGTGACGCGGTGCCCGACGGCGACCTGCTGGTGGTGCCGGGCAGTGCCCCGCAGGCTTTCGCGCTGCCTGGGCTGCGGAAGAAGGGCGGGCGGATCGTGGTGACGACGGGCATGCTCGGGGTCCTTGGTCCCGCGGAGCGCGAGGTGTTGCTCGGTCATGAGCGGGCCCATCTGGCGGGCCGTCACCATCTGTTGTCTCTCACCGCCTATCTGTCGGCCGCGGTGCATCCCGCGTTGCGGCCGCTGCACCGGGCACTGGACTTCCATCTGGAGCGGTGGGCGGACGAGACGGCGGCGGCGTCGGTGGGCAACCGGCGCCTGGCCGCTTCCGCGATCGCGCGGGCGGCGCTGGCCGGTGCGTCCGCCGAGGAGGCGGACGGGCGCCGCGGCCCGCTGCTGTCGGTGGGGACGGGGCCGGTCCCGCGACGTGTTGAAGCCCTGCTCCGGCCGGCACCGGTCCGGCCACGGGCACGCGGTGCGCGGGCGGCCCTGGCAGGACTCGTGACGGCCGTCACGGTTTCGGCGCTGCTGGGGCTGATCCTGGCGTACGGGCTGCACGAGTACGTGGAGCTCGCCGCCGAGGACGTACGCGCCCGACGGGACGGTCGAGCGACGACATCAATGTAGACCAAAACCTGGCGCGCAAGTATCGTTGGCTCCGAGTTGCTTCACACGCCTCTCCAGGCGTGGAGCACCGCGCGAGCCCGGGGTCAGAGGTGACATCCCCCTCCCCAGCGATTGGATGCGACGTGTACGACAGGGGGAGCGGATCGTCGAGTCCATCCGAACAGACCGTGCGTCTCCTGGCCGCGGCCGGCCGGGCCGTGGACACGCTGATGGCCGAGCGGTTGCGTGCGCGCGGGCTGAGCTCCCACCACCAGCTGGTCCTGGAAACGCTGGCCGATCTGGGCCCGCACGCCCGGCGCGATCTCGCGGCGCGGATCGAGATGCCGGCGGCCGAACTCTCGCGGGCGATCGGAGACCTCGCGGCGCGGGGCCTGGTGCAGGTGATGGTCGTCAATATCGGCGGCAGGCACGAGGTGGTGACGCTCACGCCGGCCGGTACGGCGGAACTCAGGGCGCTCCAGGACGACATGAAGTCGGTGCAGGACCTGTTGCTGGCATCCATCACGCGCGGTGAGCGCGCCCAACTGCACTACATCCTGCGGCGGGTGTGCGCGACGGCCGCCCGTGCCGGTGCGGGGGAATCGGCTACGTCCCCGGCCCCGCCGGGTGGATCTTCGTAGCTCGTCCTGAAACGGTGTCCGGTCCGCCGAGCGTGAGGATGTCGTCGGCATGCCGCGACACGAGGGCAAGGTCGTGGCTGACCAGCACGACGGCCAGCCCCCGGGTCGTCCGCAGGTCCCGCAACAGCGCCATGACGCCGACGGCGGTGTCCGCGTCGAGTGCGGAGGTGACCTCGTCGCACAGCAGGACGTCGGGCTCGGCGGCCAGGGCGCGGGCGATGGAGACCCGTTGGCGCTGGCCGCCGGAGAGTTCGTGGGGGTAGCGGGCGGCGAAGTTCTCCGGGAGGCCGACGGCGTTGAGGAGTTCCGGGACCCGGGCCGCCCGCCGGTCGGCGGGCAGCGCGAGGTGCAGTTTCAGCGGCCGGGCGAGCGTGGAGCCCACGGTGCGGGCGGGGTTGAGGGCACCGAGCGGGTTCTGCGGGACCAGTTGAATGCGGCGGCGCTGGTCGCGGCCGCGCCGCCGGTGGGTTCCGGTGAGCGGGCGGCCGTGGAAGGTGAGGGTTCCGCCCGTGGCCGGGTGCAGCCCCACGAGAGTGCGCACCAGCGTGGTCTTGCCGGAGCCCGAGGGACCGACGACCGCGGTCAGGGCGCCGGGACGCACGTCGAGGTCGAGGCCCGTGAGCACCTGGCGGCGGCCGGCCCCGGTCCCGACATGGGCACTGAGCGAACGCACCGTCAGAACAGCTCCATCTGCTCGGACTTGGTGTCGCGCGGTCGCCCGCGTCAGGTGGGTGACGGAGTCCTCCCGGTCGGGCGTTCGGGTGGCGGCCGGGCCGAGGACGAGGGTGTCGTCTGCGCAGTCGGCGACGAACCCGGGGTCGTGGCTGGCGAGGGCGATCGCGAGGCCGTGATGGTGCGCGAGGTCGCGCAGGAGGCCGGCGATCTCGTCGCGCAGCGCGGCGTCGAGTCCGGCGGTGGGTTCGTCGAGGAGGAGGATCTCGGGGCGGCGCGCGAGGGCGCGGGCGAGGGCGACGCGGCGTTGCTGGCCGCCGGACAGGGCCTGGGGGCGGCGGCGCTCCAACTGCTCACCGGTGGGCAGCCGGACCTGTTCGAGCAGGTCGAGCAGTGCGGTACGGGACTTGTCCGCGGCCGTCTCGGTGATGAGCCGGCCCACCTTCATCCGGGGGTTGAGGCCGGATGCGGGGTCCTGGCCGAGGAAGGCCAGACGCTCGCGGCGAAGATGGCGCAGCCGTTCGGGTGCCAGGGTGAGGATGTCGTGCCCGAGGACGGTGACCGTTCCGGCGGTGACGGCCGCGTCCGGCGGCACGGCGCCGACGAGGGCGCGGAGCAGGGTGGTCTTGCCCGCGCCGGAGGGGCCGGTGACGGCGTGGATACGGCCCCGCTCCAGGGTGAGGCCGGCGTTGTCGAGCAGGGCGGTGCCGTCGGGCAGGGCGATGGACAGTGCGGTGACCCGGGCGGCGGCCGGGGCGGTATGGCTCATAGGGGTGTCTCCGGGCTGGGCCGGGCGGGCGCCAGGGCGTCGGCGGCGAGGTTGACGCTGATGGCGAGCAGTCCGATGGCCAGACAGGGCGCGGCCACGGCCAAGGGGTTGAGCAGGATGCCGGGGGCGTTCTCACGGATCATCAGAGCCCAGTCCGCTTCGGGGGGTTGGGGTCCGAGTTGGAGGAACGCGGCGATGGAGACGATGTAGACGCCTTCGACGAAACGCAGTCCGAACAGGGCGAGGAGGGTGGAGCGGAGGTTGGGCAGCACTTCGCGGGCCATGAGGTACCAGAGTCGTTCGCCTCCGGCGGAGGCGGTTTCGACGTAGCCGGTGGCGGCGACGGGTGCGGCGGCGGCTGCGACGACCCGCACGGCGTAGGGGATGCCGAGGACGGTGGCGGCCACGCCGACGGCCAGGCGTCCGCCGGAGGGCCAGGCCAGGGCGATGAGCATGATGCCCAGGACGGCCGGCAGCAGGATGGCGAGGTCCGCGGCGCGTTCGACCCACCGGCCGAGGCGCGGGCGCAGGGCGGCGAGGATGCCGAGTGCGGTGGCGGCGGCGGTGACGGCCAGGGCGATGGCCAGGGCCGTGGCGATCAGGGGGGCTCCGCCGGACAGCAGCCGGCTGAGGACGTCGCGGCCGAGCAGGTCCCCGCCGAGTGCGGCGGTGTCGTCCGCCGGGCCGTAAGGCGCGGTGAGGGGGCGGTCGATGGCGTGCGGTGCCAGCAGCGGGCCGGTCAGCGCGAGGACCAGGAGCAGTAGGGCCGGCAGTGCTCGGACCAAAATCCGTGCACGAGAGGGTTGTTGACGTGCCGTCAGGGAAGAAGCGGCGGAGGCGGTCATCGGGTCGTTCCCAGAATTCGGTCGCGAAGGAGGTCGGCCAGGAGCAGAAGTACGCTGATGGCCGCACCGGTGGCGACGACGACTCCCGCGACCAGCGGGGTGTCCCGGTCGGTGATGGCACCGGCCAGGACGGCCCCGACGCCGGGATAGTTGAACAGGGTCTCCACGACGACGGCCCCGCCCACCAGCATGCCGGCGGAGGTGGCGGTGGAGACCGCGACGGCGGGCAGGGCGCCGGGCAGCATGTGATGGACGAGGATGCGGTGGCGGGGCAGGCCGTCGATGATCGCGGCCTGGACGTGCGGGAGGTCGGCCTGGTCGGCGAGTGCGCCTCGTACGATCCGGGTGTTCCAGCCGATCTGGGGGATCGCGAGTGCCAGCAGGGGCAGCACCAGCATGTCCCATGAGGCGGGCGCGCCGTCCGGGCCCGTGAGGGTGACGGCCGGGAGCCAGCCGGCCCACTGGGAGAACACCAGCAACAGGCCGACGGAGACGACGAATTCCGGCAGGGCGAACGCGGCCGTGGATGCGGCGGCGACGGCCCGGTCCACCCGGCCGCCGGGGCGCAGGGCGGCCCAGCTGCCGAGGGCGAGCGCTCCGGTGACGCTCAGCGCCAGGGCGAGCGAGCCGAGGAGCAGGGTGTTCGGGAACGGCCCGGACAGGACCGAGGTGACGGGCTGTCCGTGCGCGGTGGTGCCGAGATCGCCGGTGGGCAGGCCGCTGATCCAGTCCCAGAACCGTTCGGTCACCGGTCGGTCGAGACCGAGGGCCGCCCGCCGGAGGGCTGTGTCGGCCGCGCTCTCGCCGCGTTCGGAGGTGGCGTCGGCCGCGTCGCCGGGCAGGAGTTCGATCGCGGCGAAGACCGTGGCCGGCAGGAGCGCGAGCATGCCCAGTCGGCGGACCGCGAGCCGGGCTGCCCGGCCCGCTCCGGGAAGGTGGCGGGCCGGGTGGGACCGGTTCTTGGGCGCGGTGGCGCCGTCGGCGGCTGCCGGGATCAACGGGCCAGCCAGGTCTTCTCGAGCTGGACGCGTCCGTATCCGGGGAGCTCGGGCAGATCGCGTACGGCCGACCCGGCGAGATCGATGCCGTCCGCCATGCCCCACAGGAGATACCCGGACTCGGCGAACTCGATCTCCTGCAGGCGGTGCAGCGCCTTGCTCCGCTCGGTCGCGTCCGCGTCCCCGATCGCTTTGCGGTACGCCGCGTCGAAGGTGGGCTCCTGCCAGCCGGCCTCGTTCTGTCCGGCCTCGGAGACCATGGTCTTGGAGGCGAAGAACACCACGGAGTCGTTGGTGCCCCAGTACGACGTGTACAGCGGGGCCTTGAGCCAGGTGTCGTCCCAGAAGATCTTCGAGTCCTGCTTCACCACATTGATCTTCACCCCGGCTTCGCGGGCCTGGGTGGCGAACAGCGTCGCGGACTCCGCGAGACCGGAGATGTCCTCGCTGGTGAGCAGGTCGTAGGTCTTGGAGGTGTCGAACCCGGCCTCCGCGAGCAGTGCCTTGGCCTTCGCCAGGTCGCGCCTACGCCGCGGGATGTCCTTGGCGAACTGCGGATCGCCGGTGCCCAGAATGTCGTTGGCGACGGTGCCGTAACCGGACAGGACCTGCTTGACCATGGCGTCACGGTCCACCGCCAGTCGCAGCGCCTCACGTACCCGCGCGTCCGCGAACGGGCCGTCGGCGGTGCGCATGACGATGGGCATCGCCATGTCGTTGGGCCTGCGCAGGATCTGGACGTCCTTGCGGGTCTCGGCGGTACGGGCCGCGACGGCGCCCACGTTGGAGGCGACGTCGATCTGGCCGGCGAGCAAGGCGTTGGCCATCGCCTGCGGGCTCTCGAAGATACGTACCTCGATGGCGTCCAGCAGCACTCTGCCGCCGTACCAGTCGTCGTTGCGCACGAGACGGGCGTTGCCGTCGCGGAACCATTCCAGTTTGAACGGGCCGGTGCCGGGAGCCTCGGCCAGTTGGTCGTCCTTGGTGTCCTTCTTCATCACGAAGGTGGTCAGCCGGGTGAGCAGCGGCAGTTCGGCGTTGGCGTAGTCGGATACCAGGACAACGGTCTTGACGTCCTCGGCGGTGATTCCTTCGGGCTTGATGCCCGGCAGGCGGGAGGCACCGGCGGGGGTGGCCCGCAGTCGCTTCAGGGACCAGACGACGTCGTCGGCGGTGACGGGGGTTCCGTCGTGGAACTTCGCGCCGTCGGCTATGACGAAGCGCCAGGTCTTGAGGTCTTCGGAAGGCTTCCAGCTCGCGGCGAGCCTCGGCGCGGTGTTGGTCTTCTCGCCCGGCACCGCCAGGGTGTCGTACACGAGGCTGAGGATCAGGTAGTCGCTCTCGTTGGACTGCGTGCCGTGCGGGTCACGGGTGACCGAGGACGCCTTGCCCAGCGCGCCGACCTTCAACGTGCCTCCGCTGCGGGGCCGTTGGGAGTCGTCTCCGGAGGCCGCGGCATCTTTCGATCCGTCCGATCCACCGCTGCAGGCCGCGAGCGCACCGGCGGCACCGATCCCGGCACC
Organism: Streptomyces panacea; assembly: GCF_040560175.1. Taxonomy (NCBI): domain Bacteria; kingdom Bacillati; phylum Actinomycetota; class Actinomycetes; order Kitasatosporales; family Streptomycetaceae; genus Streptomyces; species Streptomyces panacea. The sequence goes on along the minus strand of NZ_JARJHW010000011.1, from coordinate 16,815 downwards.
GGCCCACAGCAGCTGTCGTCTGGTGACGCCCACGTCGTCCTCGTTTCAGGAAGCAGAAGTTACTTAGGTTTACCTATCCTAAGTTCTGAGACTTCCGCAACCCGTCCGCGCAACTCGGAGCGCGGCCGACCGGACTCCAATGAGCCGTCAATTCCCGTACCAGGCTGAGCAGTTGGGATTTCGAGGCATCGTGTATGCCTCGACGGAGTGACTGACGACACAATTGTAGACCGTCTGGTCGGTAAGGCTTGCCTTACCCCCGCGTCGTTGTTAGCTTCCTCGATGTCCGGCTGCCGGACCCGCGCCGGACCGGACCACTTCTCGGTTTCCCCCGAACCCACGCCTTCGCCGGGCCGCGCCATCACCGTGCGCCCGCACTCCCACCTGCCCACGCAACGGAAGGTGCCTCCGTGCCCACCGCAGCCCCGGTACGCCGGCTCGACGCCGACCACGTCACCGAACTCACCACCATCGCGGCCGAACTGCTCGACATCCACGCATCGGCCACCAGCGCCGCCCTGCTCGCAGACCTCGCGCCCGCCTGTCGCCGGCTGAGCCCAGGACTGCACGAGGCGCTGCGCCCGGTGGAGACCGCCGACGGCCTGTTCGTGCTGCGCGGACTGCACATCGAGGACACCGAACTCGGCCCCACCCCCGGCCACTGGTCCACCGTCGGCCCGGCCGGCGCTCTGTGGGACGTCGTCCTGTTGCTGGTCTCCACGCTGATGGGCACACCCATCGCGTGGGACGGCCAGCAGGACGGCCGCTTCGTCCACAACATCATTCCCTCGCCCGGACAGGAGACGGTGCAGATCGGCGCCTCCAGCAGCGTGCTGCTGACCCCCCACACCGAGGACGCCTTCCACCCGGGCCGTGCCCACTTGTTGCTGCTGTGCTGCATGCGCAACCCCGACCGCGTCGCCACCACCGCGGCCAGCGTCCGCCGCACGCGGCTCTCCGAGGACGACCTCGCGGAACTGGCCCGGCCGGTCGCCCCGATCCTCCCCGACGACGCCTATGAGGACGCCCAGCGGTATGGCGGCAGGCCCGCGCCGGTGTCGACGCTCCACGCCGGTGAGGACGGCCTGAGCCTGCGCTTCGACCCCGCGTACACCCCGCTGGCGGAAGCCGCGGAGTCCTGGCGGGCAGCCTACGGACGGCTGGAGGACGAACTCGCCCGCGTCTCCGTCGCGGTGAGCCTGGAGCCCGGCGACGTACTCGTGGTCGACAACGACACGGTCGTGCACGGCCGCGTGCCCTTCACCGCCCGATACGACGGCACCGACCGCTGGCTCAAGCGCGCCTCCGTCCGGGTGCCCGGACGCCGCAGCCGCCCCGCGTCCGAGGCCGCCGAGCACGGCTACGGACAGGCCGCCCTCGAAGCATTCGCGCCCTGAACGGACTCGCCGCCGCCGACCCCGCTTTCCGAAGGGACACCCCCATGACCTCCCACGACGGCACCCTGCGCGTCCTGAGCACCAGCGACCTCGCCGGTATCGACATCTCCCTGGCCGATGTCGTGGACACCGTGGAAGGCGCCTACCGCACCCTGCACGCCGGCCGGTCCGACAATCCCCGGAAACTGACCGTCAAGCCGCAGGACGGACACTCGGTCTCCTACGCCATGCTCGGCCGCGACGGCACCCGCGACGTCGTCGCCATCAAGACCAGCTACAAGCACGGCCTCGGCAAGTCCCGTGACGAGCAGCACTACTACACGGCCCTGACGATCTACGACGACATCACGGGTCTGCCCGTGGCGATGATGGACTGCTCCCGCATCGGCTCCCTGCGCACACCCGCCGTCTCCGCCCTCATCGCCCGCGAGTGCGCGCGCCCCGGCGCCCGAAGCGCCCTGGTGATCGGCACCGGCACCCAGGGCCGCCTCGCCCTGCCGTTCCTGCTCACCACCCTGCCCGGCCTCGAACGCCTGATGGTCTTCGGCACCCACTCCGAGGGCATCGCGGCCGTCCGCGACCAGTTGCGCGCCCACTTCCCCGACCGGGAGGTGGAGTTCGTCACCGACGTACGGGCCGCGGCCTGCGACGCGGACGTCATCGTCGCCACCGCCGGCCCCCACACCCCCGCCGCCGTCGAGTCGAGCTGGCTCGAACCGGGTGCGCTGTCGATCCTCGTCGGCCACGGACTCGCCCCCTCCACCCTGCACCGGGCCGACCGCGTCATCGCCACCAGCGAGGCACAGATGAACGTCACCGGCACCGACATGGCCGACGCCGAGGGTGAACTCCCCGCCGTGGACGCCGAGTTCCCGCCCGTCATCGCAGGCCTGACCGCGGGCCGCAATCACGCGCAGGAACGGATATTCGCCTACAACAGCGGCCTGGTCGTCACCGACATCGCCCTCGGCCACCGATTCGCCCAACTCGCCCTCGCCCGGAACCTGGGCACCGAGGTGGCCCTGTGGAAATGACCGCCGCCACCACCGACTGGCCCACCGTGCCCGTACTTCCCGACCCGGCGACCGACGCGGTCCTGGCGAGCGGACTGCTGCCGGAACTCGCCTACGCCTTCGGCGGCCCGTTCCACTTCCTGCTCCCCGACGCCTTCGACGCCAACCTGGCCGAGATGTGCCGCGCCCTGGCCGAAGCCGGCGTCGACGGCTTCGTGTACTTCGCGAAGAAGGCCAACAAGGCGGCTGTGTTCGTCGAACGCGCGGCAGCCGCCGGAGCCGGTGTGGATGTCGCCTCCATGGCCGAGCTGCGTGAAGCGCTCGGCCACGGCGTACGCGGCGAACAGCTCGTCCTGACGGGCCCGGCGAAGAACCCCGGCCTGCTGGAACTGGCCGCGCGGCACGGCGTACTCATCGCCGTCGACTCGCCCGCCGAACTCGACGCCCTCATCAGCTCAGTTGCGCGCGGGCCGGTCCGCCCGGCCCGTATCCTGCTGCGCGTCCTGCCCCCGGCGCAGCCGCACAGCCGCTTCGGCATGAACGACGCCGAACTCGTCACCGCACTCACCCGGTGCGCCGAGGCCGGTGACGCCGTACGGATGGAAGGCTTCAGCTTCCATCTCTCCGGTTACGCGATCCAGCCCCGCGCCGACCTCGCCGCCCACCTGACGGACCTGTGTCTCAAAGCCCGCGCCCAAGGCATGGACGCCGGCCGGATCAGCATCGGCGGCGGCCTGCCGATCAGCTACACCGACGCCGACAGCTGGCGCACCTACCTGGAACGGCACGACGGGAGCCACTTCCACGCGGGCAAGTCCTTCCAGGCGTCCGGCTTCTACCCGTACCACTGCGACAAGCCCGGTGCCCGGGCCCTGACCGCGCTCCTCGCCGCCCGGCCCGCGGGGCGCGCCCGCGCCCTCGCCGACATCCTCAAGGGCGCGGGCGTCACCCTGCTCCTGGAGCCCGGCCGCGCCCTGCTCGACCGGGCCGGTGCGAGCGTCTTCACCGTCCAGGGAGTCAAGGACCGCGACGGCTATCAGCTGATCACGGTGGACGGCACCAGCCTGAGCCTGTCGGAACAGTGGTTCAACAGCGAATACCTGCCCGACCCGCACCTCGTCTCCCGTGACCCGCATTCCCCGGAGGGCCTGTACCCGGCGAGCGTGGGCGCCGCCACCTGCCTGGAGGCGGACATGCTCACCTGGCGCAAGATCGGCTTCCCCCGCCCGCCCCGTACCGGCGACCTCCTCGTCTACCCCAACACCGCGGGCTACCAGATGGACTCCAACGAATCCCCCTTCCACGACCTGGCCATCCCGCTCAAGGTCGTCATCGACCGCACGGACAGCGACCGGCCGCGCTGGCGCCTGGACCGTCACTTCAGCTGATGCGCACACCTCCACGCCCCCCGACTCTGGAGTCAACGATGCCCGGAAGCCTTCAGCGGCCCGCCGTGGTCACCCGCGTATCCGACCTCATCGGCCACACCCCGCTGCTCGAACTGGCCGTCACCGAGACCGGCAGCCGTCTCCTGCTCAAGCTGGAGATGTACAACCCCACCGGCACCGCGAAGATCCGCATGGCCCGCGCCATGATCGACGCGGCCGAAACAGCGGGTGAACTGCGACCCGGCGGCCGGATCATCGAGTCCACCTCGGGCAACACCGGCCTCGGTCTCGCCGTCGTCGCCGCCGAGCGCGGCTACACCTTCACCGCGGTTGTCGACAACCACGCCTGCGCCGACAAACTCCGCGGTATGAAAGCGCTCGGCACCGAACTCGTCCACGTCGCGGACGACGGCACCGAGGAACTCGCCACCGCCGCCCGCGAGGACCTCGCCGAACGCATGGCCCGCGGCCAGGACAACACCGTCTTCACCGAGCAGCACAACAACCCCGCCAACGGTGTCGGTTACTTCCCTGTCGCCCACGAACTCGTCGACGCCCTCGACGGGAACCTCGACGTCCTCATCGCCGCCGTCGGCACCGGCGGCGCCCTGTTCGGCACCGCCCGCGAACTGCACAGACTCACCGGCGGGTTCACCGTCATAGGCGTCGAGCCCAAGGGTTCCATCGCCTTCGGCGGCCCGGCCCACGACTACTACCAATCCGGCACCGGCACCCCCGAAGGCGCCGAACTCGGCGCCCTGGTCGACTTCGGCCTCCTCGACGAAGGAGTCAAGGTCGGCGACATCGAAGCCTTCGCCACCTGCCGCGCCGTCGCCCGCACCGGACTGCTCATCGGCGGCTCCGCCGGCGGCGTCGTACACGAAGCCCTGACCCGACTGTCCACCCTGCCGCCGGGCAGCACTATGGTCGCACTCATCAACGACGGTGGCGAAAAGTACCTGGACACCGTCTTCGACGACGACTGGATGCGCGAACGCGCCCTGCTCAGCCCCGAGGCCGAGCACGAGCTCGACGAACTGCTCACCAAACTCCGCGGGAACCGATAAGCCCATGCCGTCCACTCTGCCGCGCGACAGCCGCGCCCTCGGCGTCCTTGCCGTACCCCTGATCCTCACCCAGCTCGCACAGGTCGCCCTGACGACCACCGACACGGTGATGATGGGCCTGCTCGGAACCACCGAACTCGCCGCCGGCGGCCTGGCGATCGTCATCTTCAACCAGCTGCGCACCATGGGTGTCGGTCTCGTGACATCCGTCGGCAACCAGACAGCCGCCGCGGCCGCCCGCGCCGAGCAGCGACACGAACAGCAGCGGACAGCCAAGGACACCGCCGGCCCGGCAACGGCCGCCCGAGAGCCGGCGGGACACGACGACGTACGGGCGATCGTCAGGGCCAGCCTCGCCGTGGCCACCCTCGCAGGCATCGTCGGCGCCGTCCTGATGATCCTCATCGGCCGGGCACTGCCCTGGCTCGGTCAGGCCCCGGCCGTCGTCGATCTCGCCCAGACCATGCTCTACGCCCTCGCCCCCGGACTGCTGCCCTGCCTGTGGTTCCAGGCCCTGAGGCAGTTCACCGTGGGCATGCGCCGCCCACAGGCCCTCCTGCGGATCACCATCGCCTCGGTCGCCGTCAACGCCGGCCTGAACTGGGTCCTCATCCATGGCACCTTCGGCCTGCCGCAGCTCGGTCTGATCGGTGTCGGCGCCGCCACCTCCACCGTCTATCTCCTGACCTTCGTAGCCCTCTACCTCTCGGCGAAGAAGGACAGCGAACTCGCGCCGCTGCTCTCCCTGAACATCACCAAGGCCGACCCCGAAGTCATCAAGCGCCTGGTCGGTCTCGGCATACCGATCGCCGCGACCTACGGCTCCGAGGCGGGCTTCTTCTCGATCACCGCCCTCATGGCGGGCTCTTTCGGGCCCGACGCCCTGGCCGCGCACACCGCCGTGAACCAGCTCGTCTACATCGTTTTCCAGGTCGCCGTCGGTCTCTCCCACGCCGCGTCCATCAACGTCAGCCGCGAACTCGCCCTCGGCGACCTCCAAGCCGCCCGCCGCATCAAGAACACCGCGCTGGCCTGCGCCGCCGCCGTGATGACCGTCGTCGGTGTCCTCTACGCGGCCATCCCCCGCCTGGTCCTCGCCCCGTTCCTCGACACCGGCTCCGACCGGGCCATGGGCATCGCCACCCAGTTCCTCGTCGTCGCCGCCTTCCTCCAGTTCTTCGACTGCGCGCAGAACATCGGAGTCGGACTGCTGCGCGGTCTCGACGACACCGGCAGCGGCTTCCGCATCACCCTCATCGGCTACTGGGCCGTCGGACTGCCCGCCTCCTGGCTCCTGGCCGGCGCCCTCGGACTCGACACCCTCGGCATCTGGCTCGGCCTCCTCACCGGCCTGGCCACCACGGCGGTCCTCCTCCTTCGCCGCTACACCCGCTCCCTCGACCGGCGGGAAGCCGCCGCGCTCCCCGTGACGGCCTGACACCCCCACCCCGCGAGTCTCAGCCCCCTGTCTCCGGATCCGCTCCCGGCCCCGTACGCCCAGGGCTTTCCGATCTGGCCGGAGGTGCGGTGCGCTTCGTCCGTTTTACCGAGTCTGGGAGTGATCGGAATGTTCCTGAGCTGCTCTGATACGTCGCACCATGTACGCGACGCATGGATCGAGGTGACACTCCCAGGTGCCGACGACGCGGACGCGTGCGCTGTTGTCGGTGCGGAGCCGCTCGGTGATGGCTTGGTACTCGAGGCGTTCGTCCGGAGAGAGTTGGGCGAGGGCGTGGGCCAGGTTGTGGCGGACGCTGGTGTTGGGGCCCTTGGCGAAGATGCGTGCCAGGGACGGATCCCGGTGATTGGCGCGGCCCCAGCAGATCACGGCAGTCTGCCGCATGGACGGTGAGGGGTGGGTGGCCGTCAGGGACGTCGGCGCGGGGGTGACCATGCGAGTGGCCAGCTCCGGCTAGGTCGCGAACTCCGCGTTGTCACCGAGGCCGGCTGCCCGGCGGCGGTCGGGGTCGGAGGTCCAGCAACGCGGAACGTACAGTTCCCGGTCCACCGCGGTGTGCCCGCGGCGCCCGGCGTCGACCGGATGGACGGCGACCTGGGCGTTCTCGATCCTGCCCGCGGTGCCGGTGTACTGCCGCTGGGCACCGACAGTGTCGGTGCCCTTCTTCACGTCGCCGGTCTCGTCGACAACCAGGACTGCCTCGGCGTCGTGCAAATGCTCGACCACGTGGGCGCGCGCGTCGTCGCGGACCTGGTCGGCGTCCCATTTGGCCCGTCCGAGCAGGTGCTGCATGCCGCCGGGGTGTCCTGTCCCCGGCCCACTCGGCGATGGTCCAGCAGTTCTTGCGCGGCAGGTCCGACAGCAGGCCGAGTACCAACTTTCGGTCCCGCCGTCGGGATTCCACCTGTGTGAACCGTCCCGCTATCCGGCTCGTCAGGCCCTCGAACTCTTCCTGCCAGCGGGCAGGGTCTACGCTGTTACCTGCGGCCACCGCGTGATTGTCTTCGCACGCCGATGATCAAAGGTGGTCGCACCCGTCTCCACAGCGCGTCAGGGTCGCGCAGCGTCTGCCTGCCGTCCAGTATCTGGAGGACTTGTGCAACGTGGCGAAGTCTGGTGGGTTCAGTTCGACGAGCGCAGGTTGGTCGTACTGCTGTCGGGAGAGAACACGTCCGGGATCCAGGTGATGCAGGTCGTCGCTCCGGCGGGCGTCGACATCAGCGGTCTGGGCATCGAAGTGATGGTGGGCGCCGGTGAAGGACTGCCGTTCGAAGGCGCGCTGCGGCTCGCGTTCCCGCGTCCAGGCTTCACCCCGTGCACGTGGCTGACCACTGTGTCCCGGGACGACCTGATAGAGCGGGAGGCTGTCCTGTCCTCCCTGAAGCTCGGCGAGATTGACGACGCCCTCCGACTCGCTGAACAAGCGCAGGATCGGACCCCGGAAACGACCGCGAAGCTCAGCGAGATAAGGGACGCCCCCAGTCTCGGTGAACTCGGGTAGACGAGAAGAAGCCGATGCCCGCCACGGCGTGGGCGATCTCGGGCGAGATGATCCACGCCGGCCACCTGCCGCCTCGGCACCCTCACCATCGAGATCACGATCTACGACTGCAGTACTAGTCGGTGTCTTCAAATGATCTCGTGTGGTGGATCATGGTCGGGTCATACGTCGTCATGAACTGTCGGATGTCGAGTGAGAGTTCGTCCGGCTGCTGCTGCCCGAGTCGTTGCGGGGGCGGAAGCGGCTGGACGACCGCACGGTGCTCGACGGGTCGTGTGGAAGTTCCGTACCGGGACGGCCTGGCGGGACGTGCCCGAGCGGTACGGCCCGTGGGCCACGCTGCATACCCGCTTCCGCCGGTGGGCTCTGGACGGCACGTTCGAGCGGATGCTCCGGGCCGCCCATGCGCGGGCGGACGCGGCCGGGGACATCGACTGGTTGGTGTCGGCCGACTCCACCGTCGTCCGCGCCCACCAGCACGCCGCCGGGGCCCGAAAAGAGGGCTCCGGAACACGGCGCCCGGACGCTCCCGAGGTGGCCTGATCAGCAAGATCCATCTGGCCTGTGACGGTACCGGCCGGCCGCTTGCCTTCACCCTCACCGGCGGGAACACCAACGACTGCACCCAGTTCACCGCCGTCTTGGAGGCAATATGGTTGCCCCGCATCGGCCCGGGACGGCCCCGCGTCCGGCCCGGTCACGTCCTGGGCGACAAGGGCTACAGCTCCAGATCCGGACCTGGCTGCGGCGGCGGGGCATCGCCCACACCATCCCCGAACGGGCCGATCAGACCGGCAACCGCCTCCGGCGGGGCAGCCTCGGCGGGCGCCCGCCGGCCTTCGACAAACAGCTCTACAAACGGCGCAACGCGGTCGAACGCTGCTTCAACCGCTTGAAGCAATGGCACGGCATCGCGACCCGATACGACAAAAACCGCCGAGTCCTACCAAGCAGCCGCCACCCTCGCCTCACTCCTGATGTGGGCGTGACACTTGAAGACAACTCCTGGCCGGACCAGCTAGTTGCTGCCGTACCCCGTTTACTCTGCGGGGTAGATGTCCCCGGCGGCCATCATGCTCTCCTGTTCGCTGTCGAACTCCAGCTGCTGGGCTTTCCGCTCGAGCCGCCCGCGCTCTTCAGGATCGCCGGTTCGCTCGGCTCTCGCCTGTGTCGCGGCGGCTTCTTCACGCATTTGATGGAGGCGGCGTCGCAATGGGCCTGTCTCATTCATGATCGAGCCTCGATCCATGCACCTAGAGGCGTCAATCCCAGTGAAACAGGCTCGCCGACCGTGCGCCACCCGGGCAGCGCCGCCAGGTCCCATCTCCATAGGCGACTGGCGCTCAACGGCCACCGGCATCGCGCTTGCCTACGTCGACCGCGCCGCCGGTCCTGACCGACACACCGCAGGCGCCGCCGAAACCCGACGGCGCTGATTCCGGCTGGAAGGGCTGGGAGCCCCGCACCTTCTCCAAGGGCGGCCTACTGCCCCGGCAGCGGCTTCACCTGGTTCCGGCCAAATTCTTCAGGCTCTTGGCGTATCGGAGCGCCACGGCCCGCTGGAGCAGGCGTCCGCAGGGTCCTAGCGCCGCCGCGTACCAAGCCGAGGATTGGCTGATGGCGGTGATGACGAAGTCGGTGGTGTTGTCCGGTCGGCGTTCCAGAACGAACGCCTCTTCGCCGCACTCGGGGTGTCCGGTGAGTGTTCCGTAGGCGAACCCGGTCCGGTGTGTCTCGTTGACGGTCCACACAACCTCGCATGGTGCCGTGAGCGGCCCTGCCCGCAGTAGCACTTGTACTCCCGGCGCGGCGCGCGGAGTGTCGGCAGGGACACGGATGAATGGTGTGGCCCGGTGCATCTTCCATGTGAAGAGCGCCTCGGCAGCTCGGTCACCGCCTGCGGCGGGGGCCGTGCCGGTGGCCGGCCGCCCGCGTTCGATGCCGGAGTGTACAAGCAGCGCAAACGCGGTCGAACGCTGTATCAATCGGCTCAAGCAGTGGCGCGGCCTGGCCATGCGAACTGACAAGTTCGCCATCGTGTACCAGGCCGCATTCCAGATGTGGCCCGGCTCCGGCGGGCCCTGGCCGGGGTGCCGCTGCCGCGGGCGGCCGATGGCCGGCTGGTCCTGGCGGTGGACGTCTCTCCGTGGCTGCGGCCGGACGCCGGCACGGTGCCGGACTGCTCGTTCTGCCACACCTACGGCCGCGGCAACGCCAAGCATCAGATGATGCCTGGCTGGCCGTACTCGGTCGTCGTCGCCCTGGAGACCGGCCGCACCTCCTGGACCGCGTTCCTGGACGCGGTCCGTCTGACCTCTGGCGCCGACCTGGCGACGGTCACCGCCCGCCAGGTGCGCGAGGTGATCGAACGGCTCGTCGCGGCAGGCCAGTGGGCCCAGGGTAATCCGGACATCCTGATCGTGCTGGACGCCGGATATGACGCCCCGCGCATCGCCCACCTGCTGTCCGGCCTGCCGGTCGAGATCCTGGGCCGGACCCGGTCGGACCGGGTGATGCGGCGCCCGGCACCCTCGCGGGAGGACTTCTTCCTGGCCCACCCGAGGGGCGGCCGGATGCCCAAGCACGGCGGGGAGTTCGTCTTCGGCGACCCAGCCACCTGGGGCGAGGAACAGGCCGCCACCGTCACCGACACCCGCCTCTACGGCAAGGCCGGCGCACCGAAACCCACCACACCCGGCCCTGGACGCCGGGCTCGAAGAACCGGCGACCCGCAACCCGCCACGACGTGGGACGAGTCCTCACCGGCAGCGAGGCATACCAACGACCGGCACACCACAAGGTCGGCACCAAACCCCGACGAACTGGTTGAAAACAAGCTCAGAAGCTGTTTCTCATCCCCGGCTTCTGAGTAGCCCAGCCCCTACGCTGGCGGGTGTCCAAGGACCCCCGGGCAGGTCGGGGAGAAACCGTCGGGCTGGTTGCGAACGGCTGACGCCAGGGACGCACGGCCTGACGCTCTGTTCTGCCCGTCGGCGTGTCGTGCCAGGCAGTGGCGCACGGAACGGTTATTGGTCGGGGCGAGTTGGTAGCGTCAAAAGGCACGCCGCGCTGGCCGGTGCGGTGTTTCTCTCGATCGAGAGAGGCCTGACGCCCCCGACCATCCGCAGGGCTGTGATCCCCGCCGCCGGACTCGGCTCCCGCCTCCTGCCCCTGACCAAGGCCATTCCGAAGGAAATGCTGCCGGTCGGCGACAAGCCGGTCATCGAGCACACGGTGCGTGAACTGGTGGCGTCCGGCATCACGGACATCACCATCGTGGTTTCTGGTGGCAAGTCCCTGATCCAGGACCACTTCCGGCCCAATCCCGCCTTGGTCGAGCAGCTGCGCGCCGACGGTAAGACCGCCTATGCGGACGCCGTGACCACACCAGCCACACGAAGATCATCTACCCGTGACCGGCGCCTCCGGGACAACCAACGGGTGCAGGGGCTCACCTCACTGTTGCGGTTCGAATCCCCAAGCTGACCCGCACAACTCCCGCCAGACGACTCATTCCACGCCGGAACCGGGGCGTGTCGATTGCCGAACGCGTGGCGGCCACCACCGACGTCCAGAACAGCAGTCAGACGAGGACGACGATCACGTGCGCGACCGCAAGCGTGGCGATCTGCGGCGCGATGGGACGGCTGGACGTGAGGAACTGCGGAACGAGGGTGAGATGGACCGACGCCGCCTTCGGGTTGAGGACGTTGGACCACAGACCTTGTCCGAAGCCCCCAAGCCGAGTCCAGGGCGAGCGCCATCGCACCCGCCTCGTTGCATCGATGCCTCGACGTGCTGAACGCCACGTGGTCACGCCCAACCAGATGAGAAGATCCCGCCCAGGATCTTCGCCACCGTCAACGCCTGCGCCGACGACATGACAAGGGCCGACAAGCCAACCGCAGCGAACGCTGCATGCACCAGGAGCCCACACGCCGAGCCGAACGAGACGAGCACGCCATCGGACCGCGAACCCGCGATCACCTGCTGCGTGACAAGGGTGAAGCTGGTGCCGGGAATCAACGTGAGAGGTGCGACTGCGGCCACGAAGCCGAGTACCTGATGCCACTGCACGCAACCAGAATAGGCAACGGGAACACCCTCAACCACCCCTTCCCCAGCGGCGCCCTTCCAGCCTGGGCGGAGACCGCGGCGTCTACTTCGACTTGAAGATCATTACGGGACAGCCCTTAGGGATTCAAAGAGACCTGCCCTGGAGGCGCTCCAGTACCAAGACGCCGCCGGAGAAGGGGATGAGGCTGCGTTCCGACGTGCCAGCCACCGAGGCCAGTCCGGTCGAGTACTCCAGGGCGCCGGGCTTGTGCCGCAGGATCTCCACGTAGTGATCCAGCAGGTCGCTGGAATCCGTAGCGGCCCGCGAGCCTCGGATGACGGACCACCAGCTCGTTGCGCTCGAGCACCCAGACCTCGTCCGCCCGCAGCGAGACACGGATGTTGGTGTGCGACAGCCGACAGAGTCCGTCTATGTCGATCGCCGGGGTAACGCTATGTTTTTCACACATCACCCGGGGGAGAATCCGGCAGGCGGCGCGTGAATGACAGTCACGCGCCCGAACGCACCATGGGGGACGAGCAGATGAGCGTGCACTTAGGGCGCCCTGGCGAACGGCAGGGCCGCCGGTGGCGGAGCGTGGGTGGCTCAGTGGCCCGATTCGTCGCGGCGGCCGCTGCTGGCGCACTCACGGGACTGGTCGTCTTCAACCTCACTCAGGTGACCAGTCGCATTCTGTTCGTCGTTACGGGCGGCGCCGTGGGTGCCGTGACCGTCCTTGCCCTGCAGTGGTACCGGCGCCTCGCCCAGCTCACCGAGGTGAAGGTCACCATCCCTCAGTTGAGCGAGCTCACATTCGCTGTTAACAACGACTCCCGTCAGGTCGCCTGGCGCATGTTCGTCGAAACAGTGACCCGTGTATCGACACAGTCCCTGGCTAGTGATGAGGGAGTCGTCAGGGAAGCGCTCACATCGATGTACGGGCTGTTTGCCACGACGCGGGAGACGCTGAAGGAAGCGCGACCCTCCGCTCCGGTACCTGGAGGCCAGACGGTTGAGTACCTCGCGATCACCATGCTGAACCGCGAGCTGAGACCGTTTCTGTCCCACTGGCACCCACGGCTGAGGGCGTTTGAGCAAACCCACCCCGACGGTCCTGAGTCCGAATGGTCGGAGAACACTGCCTGCCGGGCGGAAATGCAGCGGGTGCAGCGCGACATCCACGCCTACGCGATCGGCTTCGCGCGCCTCGCCGGTGTTCGTGAAGCCGAGACCCTCATCGGGCACGTGCCCCTCCCTCGCAGCCCCGACGCCAGAACTGAGGGGAGCACCACGCCGCCTGCCGGCAACGGGCGGACCTCGCGGTGAGCTCGGCGACGGGCATGAGGCGGATTCGTAGGCGTGGTGCAGATGGCAGTTCTCGCGGGGAGTCAGGCGAATACGACGCGTTCGTCTCATACAGTCACGCCTGGGACAAGGACGTAGCGAAGGCCTTCCAGAACGCGTTGCAGGGTTTCGATCGTCCTTGGTATCGGCCGAGAAGCCTGAAGTTGTTCCGTGACGAGACCAATCTCGCGGCAAGTCCCCATTTGTGGACGGAGATTGAGCAAGGTCTGACCCGGTCGCGGTGGCTCGTGGTGATGGCGAGCCCGTTGGCAGCCGCGTCCCCGTGGGTGCAGCGGGAGATCCGCTGGTGGCTCACTCACCGGTCTGCGGACACCATGCTCATCGGCTGGACCGACGGCACATTGTGCTGGGACTCCGAACGGGCGGGGTTCGACTGGTCGCGTACCGACGCCCTGCCGAAGCAGGAGATGGAGCGGGCATTCGACGCGGAGCCCCGTTGGGTGGACCTGCGTTGGCTGCGCAGTCCGGAGCAGGCCAGTGCGGCCGACCCTCGGCTGATCGAATGCGTTGCGGAATTCGTCGTACCCCTGACAGGCAAGTCCAAGGACGAATTGATTGGCGACCATGTACGCCGACACCGTCAGACCCGCCGTCTGGTGAAGAGCACCATCGCAGCGCTCACCGTCCTGTTTGTCTTGGCCGCTGCGGGGGGAGTCACCGCCTATACCCAGCGCAACGCCGCCCGTGCCCAGACCCTGGTAGCGCAGTCCAGGCAACTGGTCGCCGAAGCCTCGTCAATCAGGGACAGCCAGCCGGATCTGGCACGCCAGTTGTTAGTGCAAGCGTATCGGCTCGCGCCGACAGCAGAGGCGGTCGGCGCGCTCGTCGACAGCTACGCGATGCCTCGGGTTGTCCACGGCCGCGGATTGGTGCGCGCGGCGGCCGCATACAGCAGCCGGGGCCTACTTGCCGTAGCCGACGACAGCCTTAGGTTGTTCGACCCCAAGCGCGGAACACAGCCGATCGTCACGACGTCCATGAAACGTCATGCGACCGCTGTCGCCTTCAGTCCCGACGGCAGACAGTTAGCCCTCGGCGGCGCGAACGGCGCTGTGTGGCTGATGGACGTGACGGAGAGCGGACGGCCCAGGGTCTTGGCGGAGACGCCCGGGGTGCGCGACCGCAGGGAGGTCCGCGTCCTCGTCTTCACCTCAGGCGGGCAGTTGGTCGCCATGACATGGAAAACCGGCGCCATCCTTGACGTCTCGGATCCCGCTCAGCCGAGGTCGCTGCGCTCCTTGCCCGATTACCCAGTAGCGGCAAGCCCGAGTGGCGATCTGATCGTTACGGAGGAACGAGACGCGCGAGGAGCGTACTTGGGACACCTGCGACTGTGGACCGTATCCGGCTCTGCCAGACTGCGCCCGTCCGCCACGGTCGCCTCGCCACCCGTCGACGTCTCCGAAACTCCGCAGCGCGCGGTGTTCAGCCCCTACGGCACGCTGCTCGCTATCGCCAGCGAGGACAGCAGGGTGGGTCTGTGGGACGTCGCAGACCCGGCCCGCCCAGTCGCCCGAGCAGACTTGTTCACACAGAGCAGGTTTGGCATCTATTCGGTGGCCTTTTCCCCCGACGCAAGGACCCTGGCCACCGGAGACAGTGACGGAACCGTCGCTCTCTGGGATGTCTCCGACCCCTTGCGCCCTCGCTCCGGCGCCCGGTTAGGCGGCCACACGACGGCGGTGGGCGGGCTCGCCTTCAGTCCGGAAGGGCACACCGTGGCCTCGACAGACGCCCACGAGACGCTGCTCGACGCCGGCACAGGCGGCCGTGCCGTGCGGTTGTGGGCAGTGTCAGGAAGCGAGCGAACCTCCACGTTCGCGACCTTGCCAGCCGAGGGGGCCTTTCCGCCTGCGTTCAGTCCGGACAGCCACATCGTGGCAGCTGGCGGCGAACCCACGACCCTATGGCGGGTAGATGGCACAGGTGCACCTCGGCTCCTGTCGACTGTGGAGACGGTCAACCCTGGCGGCCAGGCCGCGGTCTTCGGAACCGACGGGCGCACCCTGTTCTCTGGTATGCCCCTGAAGGCATGGGACACGACCAACCCGACTCACCCACGGCTGCTGACCCGGGGGGCAGCCCGTAAGGTCGGAGCGAAGAGTCTGGCCGTCAACCCCGTCCTGCCGTTGGCCGCAGCACGGAGCAGCCCTGGCGAGCGGGCACAAGTGTGGGACGTCGGTGATGCGACGCGGCCCGCCCTGCTCGGCGCATTCGACAGTCCGGGCAATGGACGCCAGGACCTCGCCTTCAGCCCGGACGGTACGCTCCTGGCTGCACCGACCCAGACGGGCGGCATACGGCTCTGGCAGGTCGCCAGGCACACCCCGCCCAGACCTGCGGGCGACCTCCCTACGGCGAAGGGCACCCGCGCCCTGGCATTCGGCCCGCGAGGCCGCACCCTGCTCGTCGGGGACGAGACGGGAAGGATCAGCACCTGGGACGTATCGCGTCCCGGACGTCCGGTGCGCCAGGGGGTTTCCACCCGGCACATCGGCGCCATCACCGGGCTCGCTTTCCATCCCGGCGGAGAACTCGCGGCCACTGCCGGCGTAGACGGCCGCATCCGCCTCTGGGACGTCAGGAACCCGGCCCGTCCCGTCGAAGTGACCGCACTGAGCGACGGCAGCCTGTACCCCTACGCGACCGTGGGCTTCAGCCCGGACGGGCGCCTGCTAGCGGTCAGCGACAGCGCACGCACGCGGCTGTGGACGGTGGACCGGACCGGCATTCTACAGAAATTGTGCGCCGAGTCCCTACCAATCACCCCCGACCAGTGGGCTCAGTACCTCCCGGACCGGCCCTACGACCCACCCTGCTCCTGACGCACGAGACGGAGGACACAGTGGCAAACGGCTTACAGCACACCATCCCGCTCACCGCGTTCCTGACGATCCTTCTGATGACCGGCGCGTGCGATGCCCCGAACCCCGCTCCCCCGATCACGCAGTCGTCCCAGCAGCCGACTTCCTCCGCCTCGGACTTCCCGCCTGAGAGTGAGGACGCTTCCTCAGTCCTCGGTCCCGCGCCAGCGGACCTGCACAACCTGAACTGGGCAGATGTCCCTGTCCCGGGCGAGTTCTGCGGCGTGCCGGGCCTCGTGCGACTCGGCCCCACAGGCGAAGCCATGGCCACCTCACGGACATGGGGGTCGGTGCGCGTCATGCGGACGGAGAACATCCTTTACGGCGACACCGACGGCGACCGCCGCGACGAAGCCGTCGTCTTCGTCGGGTGCAACGACAACGGAGCCACACAGAACGCGGACATCGCCGTCGGATACGTGGTGTACGCGCGTGCAGGGAACAACCTCGCCGTCCTCGGCTCGATCACCCCACGACAGAAATCCACCGCCTACCACACGGCACTGGCACGAGCGGAGTTCGCTCCAGGACAGATCATCGTGCACGAGAAGTGGTACCGCCCAAACGACCCGCACTGCTGCCCGAGCGGTGACGCGACCACCGTCTGGACCCGTGAGGGCAACCGGCTGACACCCGGTGTCCCCCGCATCACCTCGTGACGGGGTACTTCGCAATGGGAGCAGCGGGCGGGCAGGCTTCGGGCT
>NZ_JARJHW010000109.1:0-24831 GCF_040560175.1 Streptomyces panacea | reverse complement strand
GGACGACCGGCTGGGCGGGGTGCTCGCGGGGCTGTTCCACGACGTGCCGCGCGGGCGGCTCGCGGGCGCGCTCGCCGGGCCGCTCGGGATGGCGCAGGCGCGCCGGGTCGCGGATCTGGTGGGTCTGCACGGGGCGTTGCACCGGCCGTTCCCCGACGAGGCGCGCCGGGCCGGGCTCGCGCGGATGGCCGTCGCCGCCGACCTGGGGGTGCTGCATGCCGTCGCCCACGCCCGCGCCCCGAACGCCCAGGCGCGGGAGCAGGTCGAGTGGTCCGCTCTGCACGCCGAGGACGCGGGGCTCCTCGACGGCGGGGAGGCGTTGGAGGCGCTGCGGCGCGGGTTGCGTGCCGCGCTGGACGGGCTGGGCGCCGACGTCGTCGAACGGTGCTGGGCGCAGGCGCGGGACCTCTGGGCCGAGGGGCGCCTCAGCACGGTCGAGGAGGCGGTGGCCGCGACCTGGCGGTGGCGGGCCGGGGACTTCCCACGGCTGATCCATCTGATCGGGCCGTCGGGGAGCGGGAAGAGCACCTTCGGAGGAGGACTGACGGGGGTCGGGGCGCGGGTCTCGCTCGACGAGCTGCGGGAGTCCCGTGGCTCGCGCGCCGAGCAGCGGGACAACGGCGACGTCCTGCGGGACGGCCTCGACCGGCTCGGCAGGGCGCTCGCGCAAGGCGGGACGGTGGTGTGGGACGCCACCTCCCTCAACCGCCAACAGCGTTCGCTCGTAGGGGCGTTGGCGCGGCGGCGGGACGCGCTCGTCACGCACGCCGTGCTGCTCGTGGACGAGGCGGAGCTGGTCAGACGTAACGGTGTACGGCCGCACCCGGTGCCGCCCGGCGTACTCGCGGGACAGCTGCACCGCTTCGTACCGCCGTATCCGGGGGACGCGCACCGGACGTGGTACGTGGGGGCGGGCGGCGGCATCGAGGACATGGACAGCGTGCGGGGGGAGGACTGATGCGGACCAGCGATCAGCTGTACCACCAGGTGCGCTGGGACCCGCGCTTCGATCCGGCGCGCTTCGTCCTCGGCGTCAGCCGGCGCGGTACGAGCCCGGGGCGCGTCCCGCTGCCCGCGTTCGTGCCCGGCGGTGACATCCCCTGGCACCGCGTGCTGTTCGTGGAGGCGGACGGCGAGGTGGTCTGGGACCGGGCCACGGGCGTCGACCGGATCGACGCCACGGACGCCGGGCGGGTGCGTCGGCCCCGGCTGCTGCGGGCGCCGTTCTTCACGGCCGGTAAGCCGTACGCGTACGGCCCCGAAGGATGGCGGCCCGCCGAGGGCGGACCGCCGGCCGCCTCCGCCACGCTGCGCGTCCTGACCTGGAACACCCTCTGGGACCGCTACGACAGCGACCGCGTCCACACCGCCGCGCGGCGCCCCCTGCTGCTCGCCGCCCTGGAGGAGTCGGACGCCGACGTCATCGCGCTCCAGGAGGTCGAGCGTGAGCTGCTGGTGATGTTGCTGAACGCGCCCTGGGTGCGGGCGGGTTACACCGTCGGCAGCGACCCGGACGGGCGCGGCGTGGACGACAACGGGCTGCTGCTCCTCAGCCGGCTGCCCGTACGCGAGGCGGGGCACCATGTCCTCGCCCCGCACAAGGCCGTCACCGCGCTGACCCTGGAGACGGCTTCGGGACCGCTCGTCGTCGCCGCCACCCACCTGAGCAGCGACCACTCAAAGGACGGGGCGGCCCGGCGGCGTAACGAACTGGCCGCCCTCGCCGAAGGGCTGGGCGGCATCGACGCCGACCTGATCCTGTTGGGCGACTTCAACGACGGCGCCGGTGGGGCCGGGGGACCGGCCGCCGCGCTCGGGCTGCGTGACGCCTGGAGCGAGGTGTACGGCTCCGAGGACCGCACGCCCACGTTCGATCCGGTCACCAATCCGCTGGCGGCGGTGGCTTCGCTGTCGGGCCGCGCCGCGCGCCTCGACCGGGTGCTGCTGCGCGGGAGCCGGGTGGTGGCCGGGGCCGCGCTGCGCGGGGACGCCCCGGACGCGAGCGGGCTCTACATCTCCGACCACTACGGGGTGGAGGCGGAGATCGGTGTCGGGGCGGCGGGCGTATCCGTGGACACGCTCGACGTGGCCGCCACCGCTCGTACCGCCGTCGCCTGGATACCGGCCCACGAGCTGTGGGCCCCCCTCCAGGCCGTACGGCGGGAGCACGATCCGCAGGTCGACCGCTGGCCGCCGCATGTGAACGTGCTCTTCGGCTTCGTCCCCGAGTCCGACTTCGAGCGCGCGGCCCCACTGGTCGGCGCTGCCGCCGCCGAGACCGCGCCCTTCACGGCGCGGCTGGCCGGCGTACACACCTTCGGGCACCGCGAGGACGCCACGCTCTGGCTCGACCCGGCGGCGGACGGCTCTGATGGGGACGCCGCGGAGTGGGCGGGGCTTCGGAGGGCGCTGGAACAGCGGTTTCCGCGCTGCGGTGGGCGGAGGGCGGAGGGCTTCACGCCGCATCTGACCCTGGGGCGGAGCCGGGACCCGCGGCGGGCCGCGGTGGGGATCGAGGCCCGGCTCGGCGAAGTGTCTTCTGCTGTGGGGGAGTTGGTGCTGCTGTCGCGCAGGGGTGACGAGCCGATGCGCGTACGGGCGACGGTCGCGCTCGGGACGGGGGAGATCAGCTGGCTGCCGGAGGAGACGCTGGCCGCGCGCAGGCCCGCTGACGACGCTGACGACACCGCGCGACTTCTCGCCCGCACCTTCGCCGAAGGCGCGGTACATGTCGCGGGCTCCCGCCGCATGGGCTGCGCGTCCGCCGGGGCGGACCTTGACCTGGTGGCGGCGCTGCCGGGCGAGACGGTGGACATGGGCGAGCTACGGCGCCGGGTGAGCGCCGCGCTGCCCGTGTCCCACGTACGGGAGGTGGTCGGCGCACGCGTACCCGGACTCCGGTTCACGGTGGGCGAGTTGGGCGTCGACCTGGCCGTGGTCGCGACCGGTTCGATGCCGCCGACGCAGGCTGTGGACCGACGTACCGAGCTGGGCGAGGCGGCGGCCGTCGCGCTGAGCGCGGTGAGTGACGCGGCGGCCGTGCGCGACGCGGTCGGCGATCGCCACGACGCCTTCGCCCGGCTCGCGAGGGACGTGAAGGCGTGGGCCGGAGCGCGTGGGCTGGACTCGGCTCCGTTTGGAGGGCTGCCCGGCCTGGCCTGGGCGGTGCTGGCGGCGCGCACGACGCGCGAGGCCGGGAGCCTCGTCGGTGACGACCTGCTCAGACACTTCTTCGGGACCTGGGCGGCCTGGGACTGGCGCGTACCCGTCGACCTCGCAAGGGGCGCATCCGGTGCGGGAGTTGGCGCCCCCGTCACTGTCCTGACCCCGACCGAACCGTTCCGCAGCTGCACGGAACAGGTCGGCCCCGGCCACCGAGACCTGCTGGTCCAGGAGCTGTACCGGGCCTGGGAACTCCTGGAGACCGGCGGCCCCGTGCACGCCGCGCTGTCGGCGCCCCCGCCCCTGCACCGCAGGCACGCCGCCTGGGCGGTGGCGACGGTGGACACGCGGCGCCCCGACACCCAGGGGCGGTTCCGGGGGCGCGTACGCGCGCTCCTCACCGCGCTCGAAGCGGCCGGGGTGCGGGACGCGCACGCCTGGCCGCGTCCGTACGCGACGGACCGGGATCACGTCCGGTACGTGATCGGCCTCGGCGCGGACCCCCCGGACGCGGCGGCGCTCGCGGGGATCGTGGAACGGTGGGGCCGCGGTCTGAGCGACGTGGACGTCGCGTGGGCGCGGGGCGGCGACGTACCGACACCGAACTGACGCCGCACCGGCGCCTCCGTCGGTACGGCGGTGCCGGCCGTGGTCCTCCAGCAGGCGGCGGGAGACAGCGTCCAGGTCGCGGGGTGCGTTCGGCACGTCCTTCTGGTGGGCGCTGTCCGTCACGGCGTCGGCGCTGGTCCCGAGCGCCGTCATGACGGGCAGGGAGGGATCACGGCCGGTCGACACCGGCCGGTGTCGCGCGAGTTCTGTCCTTATCGGTGATACGTGGGGAGACGGGCCGCTCGAAGAAGGTCTCCAGCACCAACGTGGCCCGAGTCCCGCTGACCCCGTCGAACGCGTAGATCCGGCGCAACACGTCTCGCAGCCGCCCACCGGATGCTCTCCGCCCCCGCCGGGGGGGCTACTCGTCGGAGACTGAGATGCCGAACGGCGCGTCCGGAGCTGCGGGCGTCGCTCCGCCGCGTGGGCCGGCTTCGTGGCCTACGCGGCAGGGCGCCGAGCGGCATCTCAGGCGTGCTGCGGCATCTCGTCCTTCAGATTGGACCGGATCTGGGCCCGCAGTTCCGCCGTGTTCTCGTGGCCGTGCACCGATGCCGCGTGTTCGCTCGCGGCGCGGACGACCTCATCCTCCTCGCCGGTGATGGCGAGGGTGCAGTTCGTCTCGCTCGGCATGTCCCGGCAGTCGACTACTTTGCGCATGATGCACCTCCATGTACCAGTGTCCTCCTGTTCGGGGGACTCCGTCCATGTTCCGAGCGTGCCCCGCGTCAGCCCCAGGATTCGTCTCTCACCCCGTGGGGTACGCTCTCCGGCCGCGATTGGCCAGGGCTCCGGGCCATATGGCACACTGCACAGGTTGCTCGGTTGAGTGCCGATGCTGCGCGTCTCCCGTCGGGAGGACCGGAAGCGAGTCCCACAGTACTCGTCGCCACATCTGCCTCTCACGGCAGCGCTGGGGCGGACGTACGGGAATCTTCTGGGAAGTGTCAGCGGGGTACCGGCCAGGCACCCGGTGGGCGTTCGTCCCCGGACTCGCGGTCTTCGGGCCCGCACCCCTTGGCAGGGAAATCCTTCGGGATATCTACGTAGAGGGAATGCGACACGCCCGACCGCGTGGGTCGGAGAGAACGGTGCGCGGCGCAGTCGGCGGTGCACAGCCCAATCGGGTCCAGAGCGTTTCGAGAGACAGGACTACTGAGTAGCCATGGCGGGACAGAAGATCCGCATCCGGCTCAAGGCCTACGACCACGAGGTCATCGACTCTTCGGCGAAGAAGATCGTCGAGACGGTGACTCGCACTGGTGCGTCGGTCGCGGGCCCGGTGCCGCTGCCCACTGAGAAGAACGTGTACTGCGTCATCAAGTCGCCGCACAAGTACAAGGACTCGCGCGAGCACTTCGAGATGCGCACACACAAGCGCCTGATCGACATCCTCGACCCGACGCCCAAGACCGTTGACTCGTTGATGCGCCTGGACCTTCCGGCCGGCGTTGACATCGAGATCAAGCTCTGAGAGGCGCGGAAGAGATGGCAAAGCAGATCAAGGGTGTCCTGGGCGAGAAGCTCGGCATGACCCAGGTCTGGGACGAGAACAACCGTGTCGTCCCGGTAACCGTGGTCAAGGCCGGACCCTGCGTTGTAACCCAGGTCCGTACGAATGACTCCGACGGCTACGAGTCGGTCCAGATCGCCTTCGGCGAAATCGACCCGCGCAAGGTGAACAAGCCCCTCAAGGGCCACTTCGCCAAGGCCGACGTGACCCCCCGCCGCCACCTGGTGGAGCTCCGCACCTCCGACGCGTCCGAGTACACGCTCGGCCAGGAGGTCACCGCCGCTGTGTTCGAGTCCGGCGTCCGCGTGGACGTCACGGGCAAGAGCAAGGGCAAGGGCTTCGCCGGTGTCATGAAGCGTCACAACTTCAAGGGCCTCGGCGCCGGTCACGGAACTCAGCGCAAGCACCGCTCTCCCGGCTCCATCGGTGGCTGTGCCACCCCGGGCCGCGTGTTCAAGGGCATGCGGATGGCCGGCCGTATGGGCAACGAGCGGGTCACCACCCAGAACCTGACCGTTCACGCCGTTGACGCGGAGAAGGGCCTCATCCTGATCAAGGGTGCGGTTCCTGGTCCGAACGGCGGCCTCGTCCTGGTCCGCACCGCGGCGAAGGGGGCCTGAAGCCATGAGCAGCACCATTGACATCGTGTCGCCCTCGGGCGACAAGTCCGGGACCGTTGAGCTCCCGGCCGAGATCTTCGACGCCAAGGTCAGCATCCCGCTGATCCACCAGGTCGTCGTCGCGCAGCTGGCCGCCGCCCGTCAGGGCACGCACAAGGTCAAGCGCCGTGGCGAGGTCCGTGGTGGTGGCAAGAAGCCTTACCGCCAGAAGGGCACCGGCCGCGCCCGTCAGGGTTCGACCCGTGCGCCGCAGTTCGCCGGCGGTGGCGTCGTACACGGCCCCACCCCGCGTGACTACTCGCAGCGGACCCCGAAGAAGATGAAGGTCGCCGCCCTGCGCGGTGCCCTCTCGGACCGGGCCCGCAACGCTCGTATCCACGTCGTCACCGACGTGGTCGAGGGCGCGGCGTCCACCAAGGCCGCCAAGTCCCTGCTCGGCAAGGTCAGTGAGCGCAAGCACGTGCTCCTGGTCGTCGAGCGGAGCGACGAGGCCGCGTGGCTGTCCGCGCGCAACCTCCCCGAGGTCCACCTGCTGGACCCGGGACAGCTCAACACGTACGACGTGCTTGTCTCCGACGACGTGGTCTTCACCAAGGCCGCCTTCGAGTCCTTCGTGTCCGGCGGGGCTGCGCGACAGACTGCCGACACCGAGGGGAGCGAAGCCTGATGGCCGAGATCACCAGCAAGACCTTCACGGACCCGCGTGACGTTCTCGTCAAGCCCGTGGTGTCCGAGAAGAGCTACGCGCTGCTCGACGAGAACAAGTACACGTTCATCGTCGCGCCCGGCTCCAACAAGACCCAGATCAAGCAGGCCGTCGAGGCGGTCTTCTCGGTCAAGGTCACCGGGGTCAACACGATCAACCGGCAGGGCAAGCGCAAGCGCACCCGCACCGGTTTCGGCAAGCGCTCGGACACCAAGCGCGCCATCGTGACCCTCGCCGAGGGCGACCGTATCGACATCTTCGGCGGCCCGACTTCCTAACGGGAGTCGGATCGAATCGAAGTCCGGAATATTCCGAGGACTGAGAAATGGGTATCCGCAAGTACAAGCCGACGACCCCGGGCCGTCGTGGCTCCAGCGTCGCCGACTTCGTAGAGATCACGCGGTCCACGCCGGAGAAGTCGCTGGTCCGCCCCCTGCACAGCAAGGGCGGCCGTAACAACGCCGGTCGTGTGACCGTTCGCCACCAGGGTGGTGGACACAAGCGTGCCTTCCGTCTGATCGACTTCCGTCGTCACGACAAGGACGGCGTGCCGGCCAAGGTCGCGCACATCGAGTACGACCCGAACCGCACCGCGCGCATCGCGCTCCTGCACTACGCGGACGGCGAGAAGCGCTACATTCTCGCGCCGCGTGGTCTGACGCAGGGCAGCCGTGTCGAGAACGGCCCGTCCGCCGACATCAAGCCCGGCAACAACCTGGCGCTGCGCAACATCCCGGTCGGTACGACCATCCACGCCATCGAGCTGCGTCCCGGCGGCGGCGCGAAGTTCGCCCGTTCCGCGGGCACTTCCGTACAGCTGCTGGCGAAGGAGGGCTCCATGGCCCACCTTCGTATGCCGTCCGGAGAGATCCGGCTGGTCGACGTCCGCTGCCGCGCCACCATCGGCGAGGTCGGCAACGCCGAGCAGTCGAACATCAACTGGGGCAAGGCCGGCCGTATGCGCTGGAAGGGCGTCCGCCCGACCGTCCGCGGTGTCGCCATGAACCCCGTTGACCACCCGCACGGTGGTGGTGAGGGCAAGACTTCAGGTGGTCGCCACCCGGTCAGCCCGTGGGGTCAGAAGGAAGGTCGTACGCGTTCGCCGAAGAAGGCGAGCAACAAGTACATCGTCCGCCGCCGCAAGACGAACAAGAAGCGCTAGGAGCGGGTTTAGATGCCGCGCAGTCTCAAGAAGGGGCCCTTCGTCGACGGCCACCTCATCAAGAAGGTGGATGTCCAGAACGAAGCTGGCACCAAAACCGTCATCAAGACCTGGTCCCGTCGCTCGATGATCATCCCGGCAATGCTGGGCCACACCATCGCGGTGCACAACGGCAAGATCCATGTCCCGGTGTTCGTCACCGAGTCGATGGTCGGCCACAAGCTCGGCGAGTTCTCGCCGACTCGCACCTTCCGCGGCCACGTCAAGGACGACCGGAAGTCGAAGCGCCGCTAACGCGGGGTGGAAACGACTATGACTCACACCGAAGGGACAACCATGGAAGCCAGGGCCCAGGCGCGGTACATCCGCGTCACGCCCATGAAGGCCCGCCGCGTGGTGGACCTCATCCGTGGCATGGATGCCACGGAGGCTCAGGCGGTCCTGCGTTTCGCCCCGCAGGCCGCGAGCGTGCCGGTCGGCAAGGTGCTTGACAGCGCCATTGCCAACGCCGCGCACAACTACGACCACTCCGACGCCACTTCGCTGGTCATCAGCGAGGCGTACGTGGACGAGGGTCCGACCCTCAAGCGGTTCCGGCCGCGCGCCCAGGGGCGTGCGTACCGGATCCGTAAGCGGACCAGCCACATCACCGTGGTCCTCAGCAGCAAGGAAGGAACCCGGTAATGGGCCAGAAGGTTAACCCGCATGGGTTCCGGCTCGGCATCACCACGGACTTCAAGTCCCGTTGGTACGCCGACAAGCTGTACGCGGACTACGTCAAGGAAGACGTCTCCATTCGTCGCATGATGACGAAGGGGATGGAGCGTGCCGGTATCTCGAAGGTGGAGATCGAGCGCACCCGTGACCGCGTCCGCGTGGACATCCACACCGCACGTCCGGGCATCGTCATCGGCCGCCGCGGCGCCGAGGCCGACCGTATCCGCGGCGAGCTGGAGAAGCTGACCGGCAAGCAGGTCCAGCTGAACATCCTTGAGGTCAAGAACCCCGAGGTGGACGCTCAGCTGGTGGCCCAGGCCGTCGCCGAGCAGCTGTCCTCGCGTGTCTCCTTCCGTCGCGCCATGCGTAAGAGCATGCAGTCGACGATGAAGGCCGGCGCCAAGGGCATCAAGATCCAGTGCGGTGGCCGCCTCGGCGGCGCCGAGATGTCGCGCTCGGAGTTCTACCGCGAGGGCCGCGTGCCCCTGCACACGCTCCGTGCCAACGTCGACTACGGCTTCTTCGAGGCCAAGACGACCTTCGGCCGTATCGGCGTGAAGGTCTGGATCTACAAGGGCGACGTCAAGAACATCGCCGAGGTGCGCGCCGAGAACGCCGCGGCGCGCGCGGGCAACCGTCCGGCCCGTGGTGGCGGCAACGACCGTCCCGCCGGCCGCGGTGGCCGCGGTGGCGAGCGTGGCGGTCGCGGTGGCCGCAAGCCGCAGCAGGCTCCCGGCGCCGAGGCCCCCAAGGCCGACGCGACGGCTGCTCCGGCCGCGGAGGCCGCGCCCACTTCTACCGGCGGAACGGAGGCCTGACCGAAATGCTGATCCCCCGTAGGGTCAAGCACCGCAAGCAGCACCACCCGAAGCGCAGCGGAATGTCCAAGGGTGGCACGCAGGTTGCGTTCGGCGAGTACGGCATCCAGGCGCTGACCCCGGCATACGTGACGAACCGTCAGATCGAGGCCGCTCGTATCGCGATGACCCGCCACATCAAGCGTGGCGGCAAGGTCTGGATCAACATTTATCCGGACCGTCCCCTGACGAAGAAGCCCGCCGAGACCCGCATGGGTTCCGGTAAGGGTTCTCCCGAGTGGTGGATCGCGAACGTCAAGCCCGGTCGGGTGATGTTCGAGCTGTCCTACCCGAACGAGAAGGTTGCCAAGGAGGCGCTCACCCGCGCCGCCCACAAGCTTCCGATGAAGTGCCGCATCGTTCGGCGCGAGGCAGGTGAGTCGTGATGGCGGCCGTTACCAAGGCGTCCGAGCTGCGTGAACTGGGTAGCGAGGAGCTTGTCGACAAGCTTCGCGAGGCCAAGGAAGAGCTGTTCAACCTCCGCTTCCAGGCGGCGACCGGTCAGCTCGAGAACCACGGCCGGCTCAAGCTGGTCCGGAAGGACATCGCGCGGATCTACACCCTGATGCGTGAGCGCGAGCTGGGCATCGAGACGGTGGAGAGCGCCTGATGACTGAGAGCAATGTGACTGAGACGACCGCGAAGAGCGAGCGCGGCTTCCGCAAGACCCGCGAGGGTCTCGTCGTCAGCGACAAGATGGACAAGACCGTCGTCGTCGCTGTCGAGGACCGCGTGAAGCACGCGCTGTACGGCAAGGTCATCCGCCGTACGAACAAGCTCAAGGCGCACGACGAGCAGAACGCCGCCGGGATCGGCGACCGTGTCCTCCTCATGGAGACACGGCCGCTGTCCGCGACGAAGCGCTGGCGCATCGTCGAGATCCTTGAGAAGGCCAAGTAATCCCTCCCAGGGCATTCCCTAGGAGTAGTTCCGCCAGGCTCGGTGGGGTCCGCCCCTAAACGGACGGACCCCGCCGGGAACCGGCAGACGATCAGGAGATAGACGTGATCCAGCAGGAGTCGCGACTGCGTGTCGCCGACAACACTGGTGCCAAGGAGATCCTTTGCATCCGTGTTCTCGGTGGCTCGGGTCGCCGCTACGCGGGCATCGGTGACGTCATCGTCGCCACCGTCAAGGACGCGATCCCCGGTGGCAACGTGAAGAAGGGTGACGTCATCAAGGCGGTCATCGTTCGCACCGTGAAGGAACGCCGCCGCCAGGACGGCTCGTACATCCGCTTCGACGAGAACGCCGCCGTCATTCTGAAGAACGACGGCGACCCTCGTGGCACCCGTATCTTCGGCCCGGTAGGCCGTGAGCTGCGCGAGAAGAAGTTCATGAAGATCATCTCGCTCGCGCCGGAGGTGCTGTAAGCATGAAGATCAAGAAGGGCGACCTGGTTCAGGTCATCACCGGTAAGGACAAGGGCAAGCAGGGCAAGGTCATTCAGGCCATCCCCACGCAGAACCGCGTCCTCGTCGAGGGTGTCAACCGGGTCAAGAAGCACACCAAGGCCGGCCAGACCGCGCGTGGTTCGCAGACCGGCGGCATCGTGACGACCGAAGCCCCTGTTCACATCAGCAATGTTCAGCTGGTCGTGGAGAAGGACGGCAAGAAGGTCGTCACCCGCGTCGGCTACCGCTTTGACGACGAGGGCAACAAGATCCGCGTTGCCAAGCGGACCGGTGAGGACATCTGATGACGACCACAACCGCGCCGCGTCTGAAGCTGCGCTACCGCGAGGAGATCGCCGGCAAGCTGCGTGAGGAGTTCTCCCTGGAGAACGTCATGCAGGTCCCCGGTCTCGTCAAGATCGTGGTCAACATGGGTGTGGGCGACGCCGCCCGCGACTCCAAGCTGATCGAGGGTGCCATCAAGGACCTCACCACGATCACCGGCCAGAAGCCGGCCGTGACCAAGGCCCGCAAGTCGATCGCGCAGTTCAAGCTGCGCGAGGGGCAGCCGATCGGCTGCCACGTCACCCTCCGCGGTGACCGCATGTGGGAGTTCCTGGACCGTACGCTGTCGCTCGCGCTGCCGCGTATCCGTGACTTCCGCGGCCTGTCGCCCAAGCAGTTCGACGGCCGTGGCAACTACACCTTCGGTCTCACGGAGCAGGTCATGTTCCACGAGATCGACCAGGACAAGATCGACCGGGTCCGGGGCATGGACATCACCGTGGTCACCACGGCGACCAACGACGACGAGGGTCGTGCCCTCCTTCGTCACCTCGGCTTCCCGTTCAAGGAGAACTGACCGTGGCGAAGAAGGCTCTGATCGCTAAGGCCGCCCGCAAGCCGAAGTTCGGCGTGCGCGGTTACACCCGCTGCCAGCGCTGCGGGCGTCCCCACTCCGTCTACCGCAAGTTCGGCCTCTGCCGTGTCTGCCTTCGTGAGATGGCACACCGCGGCGAGCTGCCGGGCGTCACCAAGAGCTCCTGGTAATTCCGCTGCTTCAGCCTTGAGTTGAAGTAAGGAACCAACCAGAGCTCTCGGTAAGTATCTGGTCGGCGGAAGCCCTCCTCTCCATGCCGTAGGCTTGGAGGGTTGGGCGTCCGTCGCCCTTAACGACTTACTACGCCGTAGGTCCCCGCACCGCACCCGTCCCGCCACTGAGTGGGGAGAGGGATGGCGCATACAGGAAACCCCGGCGAGAGAGGCCGAAGGCCAATTCATGACCATGACTGATCCCATCGCAGACATGCTGACGCGTCTGCGTAACGCGAACTCGGCGTACCACGACGATGTCGAGATGCCGCACAGCAAGATCAAGTCGCACATCGCGGAAATCCTCCAGCAGGAGGGCTTCATCACCGGCTGGAAGGTCGAGGACGCCGAGGTCGGCAAGAAGCTGACTCTCGAGCTGAAGTTCGGCCCGAACCGCGAGCGTTCGATCGCCGGCATCAAGCGCATCTCGAAGCCGGGTCTGCGCGTGTATGCCAAGTCCACCAACCTGCCCAAGGTGCTCGGCGGCCTGGGCGTGGCGATCATCTCCACGTCCCACGGTCTTCTGACCGGCCAGCAGGCAGGCAAGAAGGGCGTAGGTGGGGAAGTCCTCGCCTACGTCTGGTAGTCGGGAACGGAGGAAAAGCTCATGTCGCGAATCGGCAAGCTCCCCATCCAGGTTCCCACCGGTGTGGACGTCACCATCGACGGCCGTACGGTCGCGGTGAAGGGCCCCAAGGGTTCCCTCTCGCACACCGTCGCAGCGCCGATCGAGGTCTCCAAGGACGATGACGGCACCCTCAAGGTGCTGCGTCCGAACGACGAGCGTCAGAACAAGGCCCTGCACGGCCTGTCCCGCACGCTGGTGGCGAACATGATCACCGGTGTGACCCAGGGATACACCAAGGCGCTCGAAATCAGCGGTGTCGGTTACCGCGTCCAGGCGAAGGGCTCCAACCTGGAGTTCGCGCTCGGATACAGCCACCCGATCGTCGTCGAGGCCCCTGAGGGCATCACCTTCAAGGTCGAGTCCCCGACGAAGCTCAGTGTCGAGGGCATCGACAAGCAGAAGGTCGGCGAGGTCGCGGCGAACATCCGCAAGCTGCGGAAGCCCGACCCGTACAAGGCCAAGGGCGTCAAGTACGCCGGCGAGGTCATCCGCCGCAAGGTCGGAAAGGCGGGTAAGTAGCCATGGCATACGGTGTAAAGATCGCCAAGGGCAAGGCCTACAAGGCCGCTGCCATCAAGCGCCGTCACATCCGCGTACGCAAGAAGGTCTCGGGCACGGTTGCGCGCCCCCGCCTCGTTGTGACGCGTTCCAACCGCCACATGGTGGCTCAGGTCATCGACGACATCGCGGGCCACACGCTCGCTTCGGCGTCGAGCCTGGACACGTCGATCCGCGGTGGCGAGGGCGACAAGAGCGCCCAGGCACAGCAGGTCGGTGCCCTGGTCGCCGAGCGCGCCAAGGCCGCCGGCGTCGAGGCTGTCGTGTTCGACCGTGGTGGCAACCAGTACGCCGGGCGGATTGCCGCTCTGGCTGACGCCGCCCGTGAAGCCGGGCTGAAGTTCTAAGCCCCGGTTCCGGAGCTAGCGGACGTAACAGAGAGAGGTAAATCCAATGGCTGGACCCCAGCGCCGCGGAAGCGGTGCCGGTGGCGGCGAGCGGCGGGACCGGAAGGGCCGTGACGGTGGCGCTGCCGCCGAGAAGACCGCGTACGTCGAGCGTGTCGTCGCGATCAACCGCGTTGCCAAGGTCGTAAAGGGTGGTCGTCGCTTCAGCTTCACCGCGCTGGTCGTGGTGGGCGACGGTGACGGCACCGTCGGTGTCGGTTACGGCAAGGCCAAGGAGGTGCCGGCCGCCATCGCCAAGGGTGTTGAGGAGGCCAAGAAGCACTTCTTCAAGGTTCCCCGTATCCAGGGCACCATCCCGCACCCGATCCAGGGTGAGAAGGCGGCGGGCGTCGTCCTGCTCAAGCCCGCTTCCCCCGGTACCGGCGTCATCGCCGGTGGCCCGGTGCGTGCGGTGCTCGAGTGCGCCGGCGTCCACGACATCCTGTCGAAGTCGCTCGGTTCGTCGAACCCGATCAACATCGTGCACGCGACCGTGGCGGCCCTCCAGGGTCTGCAGCGTCCCGAGGAGATCGCGGCCCGCCGCGGTCTGCCCCTCGAGGACGTCGCCCCCGCGGCTCTGCTTCGTGCGCGTGCGGGAGCGGGTGCGTAATGGCCCGTCTCAAGATCACGCAGACGAAGTCGTACATCGGCAGCAAGCAGAACCACCGCGACACCCTTCGTTCGCTGGGCCTCAAGCGGCTCAACGACGTGGTTGTCAAGGATGATCGTCCCGAGTTCCGCGGCATGGCGAACACCGTGCGGCACCTCGTGACGGTTGAGGAGGTCGACTGACATGGCGGAGCAGAAGCCGCTGAAGGTCCACAACCTCCGTCCTGCCCCCGGAGCCAAGACCGCCAAGACCCGTGTGGGCCGTGGCGAGGCGTCCAAGGGCAAGACCGCGGGTCGTGGCACCAAGGGCACCAAGGCCCGTTACCAGGTTCCGGAGCGCTTCGAGGGCGGGCAGATGCCCCTCCACATGCGTCTCCCGAAGCTCAAGGGCTTCAAGAACCCGTTCCGTACCGAGTTCCAGGTCGTGAACCTGGACAAGTTGGCCGAGCTCTACCCGCAGGGTGGCGACGTCACGGTGGCCGATCTGGTCGACAAGGGTGCGGTCCGCAAGAACAGCCTCGTCAAGGTCCTGGGCCAGGGCGAGATCTCCGTAGCGCTGACGGTTTCGGTTGACGCCGCTTCCGGCTCCGCCAAGGAGAAGATTGCCGCCGCCGGCGGCTCCGTCACTGAGCTCGTCTGAGACGACTCGGACAAGTTGATGGACTGAACACCCAACCGGGGATGCCTCTCATAAGGGGCATCCCCGGTTGGTCGTTCCTAGGGGGGCAGGTACGCCGGTAAGGTGGCGTGCACTGTTGCTGTATTGAACCCGGGGGTCCGCCCCCGGACCCCGAGCCACGCGGACTCTCCGCAGGGGTGGTCGCGTGGCTTTTTGCCTGATATGTATCTGTCGATCCTCAAGACCGTCACCCTTGACGCGCGAGCGCGGGGGTCGCAGGAGGCACCGTGCTCACCGCGTTCGCCCGGGCGTTCAAGACGCCCGACCTGCGCAAGAAGCTGCTCTTCACGCTGTTCATCATCGTGCTGTACCGGTTCGGGGCGCACATTCCCGTACCGGGCGTCAGCTACGAGAATGTGCAGACGTGCGTCGACGCAGCGCAGAAGGGCAATAACAGCCTGTTCGGGCTGGTGAACATGTTCAGCGGCGGAGCGCTGCTGCAGATTACGATCTTCGCGCTCGGCATCATGCCGTACATCACGGCAAGCATCATCCTGCAGCTGCTGACCGTGGTCATCCCCCGACTCGAAGCCCTCAAGAAGGAAGGGCAGTCCGGCCAGGCCAAGATCACTCAGTACACCCGATACCTGACGGTCGCCCTCGCGGTGCTCCAGGGCACCGGTCTGGTGGCAACCGCCCGCAGCGGCGCGCTCTTCAGCGGCTGCCCGGTCGCCTCGGAGATCGTTCCGGACCAGTCGATCTTCATCACCGTCACGATGGTCATCACGATGACCGCCGGTACGGCCGCCGTCATGTGGCTCGGCGAGATGATCACCGACAAGGGCATCGGCAACGGCATGTCCATCCTGATGTTCATCTCGATCGCCGCCGGTTTCCCCGGTGCGCTGTGGGCCATCAAGGAGAGCGGCAAGCTCGCTCAGGGCTGGATCGAGTTCGGCACGGTCATTCTCATCGGCTTCGTGATGGTGGGACTGGTCGTCTTCGTCGAGCAGGCGCAGCGCCGGATCCCCGTTCAGTACGCGAAGCGGATGATCGGCCGCAGGTCCTACGGCGGTACGTCCACGTACATCCCGCTGAAGGTCAACCAGGCGGGTGTGATCCCCGTCATCTTCGCGTCGTCGCTGCTCTACATCCCGGCGCTGATCGCGCAGTTCTCCAGTTCGCAGTCCGGCTGGAAGACGTGGATCGAAGCGCACTTCATCAAGGGCGACCATCCGTACTACATCGCGACCTACTTCGTGCTGGTCGTGTTCTTCGCCTTCTTCTACGTGGCCATCACGTTCAACCCCGAAGAAGTCGCGGACAACATGAAGAAGTATGGTGGCTTCATCCCGGGCATCCGGGCAGGTCGACCTACTGCCGAGTATCTGAGTTACGTACTCAACCGGATCACTTGGCCGGGCTCGCTGTACTTGGGGTTGATCGCTCTCGTCCCAACGATGGCGTTGGCAGGCTTCGGTGGCGCGAACCAGAACTTCCCGTTCGGCGGGACGAGCATCCTGATCATCGTGGGTGTGGGTCTGGAGACCGTGAAGCAGATCGAGAGCCAGCTCCAGCAGCGTAATTACGAAGGGTTCCTCCGCTGATGCGAATCGTCCTCGTCGGACCGCCCGGTGCCGGCAAGGGAACGCAGGCTGCGTACCTCGCCACGAACCTCTCCATTCCGCACATCTCGACAGGTGACCTCTTCCGCGCCAACATCAGCCAGGGCACCGACCTCGGCAAGCAGGCGAAGAGCTACATGGACGCCGGGAACCTGGTTCCCGACGAGGTCACCATCGCGATGGCGCAGGACCGGATGGGTCAGCCGGACGCCGCGAACGGCTTCCTTCTGGACGGCTTTCCCCGCAACGTCTTCCAGGCCGAAGCGCTCGACAAGGCGCTCACGGCCGAGGGGTTGCACCTGGACGCCGTGCTGGACCTGGAGGTCGACGAGGACGAGGTGGTCAAGCGGATCGCCGGTCGGCGCATCTGCCGCAACGACAGCTCGCACGTCTTCCACGTCACGTACAGCCCGCCGAAGAAGCAGGGTGTGTGTGACGAGTGCGGCGGCGAGCTGTACCAGCGGGACGACGACTCCGAGGAGACGGTCCGCACGCGGCTGGAGGTCTACCACACGCAGACCGAGCCGATCATCGACCACTACCGGGAGCAGGGCCTCGTGGTCACCATCTCCGCGCTCGGCAAGGTCGCCGAGGTGACCCGGCGCGCGATGGCGGCTCTGGAGGGTGGCCGGGCCGCGTAGGTCCGGTTCACCACAAGGCACGGCGCGACCGCACCAACCGGCGCGAACAGCACGACACAGTACGGCACAGTGATACGGCCGGGGCGCCCCTTGGGGCACCACGGCCGTACTGCTGTCCGGGTGACTACCGTAGATGTCCCGGTGCGGACGCCACCGGGACAACCTTTCATCGACCGAGTGAGGCAGGCCGCCGTCATGGTGGAGATCAAGACCCCCGAGCAGATCGCGAAGATGCGTGAGGCGGGGCTGGTCGTCGCCGCGATCCACGCGGCCACCGGCGAGGCCGCGGTGCCCGGCGCCACCACGAAGGACCTGGACGAGGTGGCGCGCAAGGTCCTCGCGGACCACGGCGCGAAGCCCAACTTCCTTGGTTACGGCGGGTTCCCCGCGACGATCTGCACCTCGGTCAACGAGGTGGTGGTGCACGGGATCCCGGACACCAAGACCGTACTGAAGGACGGCGACATCATCTCGGTCGACGCCGGCGCGATCGTGGACGGCTGGCACGGCGACGCGGCCTTCACGGCGTTCGTCGGCGGTGGTCACGCACCGGAGCTGATCGAACTCTCCCGCGTGACGGAGGAGTCGATGTGGGCGGGGATCGCCGCGATGCGCCTCGGCGCCCGGCTGGTCGACGTCTCGCGGGCGATCGAGACGTACATCCGCCGCCAGCCGAAGCCCGGCGGCGGCAAGTACGGCATCGTCGAGGACTACGGCGGCCACGGCATCGGCTCCGAGATGCACATGGACCCGCACCTGCTGAACTACGTCGCGCGCAAGCGCGGCAAGGGCCCGAAGCTGATCCCCGGCTTCTGCCTGGCGATCGAGCCGATGGTGTCACTCGGCACACCGCACACCGAGGTCCTGGCCGACGACTGGACGGTCATCACGACCGACGGCACCTGGTCCTCCCACTGGGAGCACTCGGTCGCGCTGACGGAGGCCGGCCCCCTGGTCCTGACGGCGGTCGACGGGGGTAAGGCGAAGCTGGCGGAGCTGGGCGTGACGGCGGCGCCGGATCCGTTGGCGTGACGATGCGGCCGGGCCCGTTCGGGGGATCTGGGGGTTGACGATCTACGAGGGTGGGCAAACTCCACGGATTCGTCTTTTCGAGGGCCCTGCCGTAGACTGACGCGTCGGCTCTGGTGTACCCGTGTGTCCACATACGGGGGTCCAGAATCGATCAAGGTAGCCGATTCGAAGGGCGAAGCGTGGCCAAGAAGCAAGGTGCCATCGAAATTGAGGGCACCGTGATCGAGTCTCTCCCGAACGCAATGTTCAAGGTGGAGCTCCAGAACGGTCACAAGGTCCTCGCGCACATCAGCGGCAAGATGCGGATGCACTACATCCGTATCCTTCCCGATGACCGGGTAGTGGTGGAGCTGTCTCCCTACGACCTGACGCGTGGCCGGATCGTCTACCGATACAAGTAGATCTTGCCTCACCCCGCTTCCGGGGTGCCGGCACTGACCCGGAGAACCTCACACCATGAAGGTCAAGCCGAGCGTCAAGAAGATCTGCGACAAGTGCAAGGTGATCCGCCGTCACGGTCGGGTCATGGTCATCTGCGACAACCTGCGCCACAAGCAGCGCCAGGGCTGACGTACGACCCCCCTGCATCTCGCAGTACTTCGCGCGACGCGAGCGAACACGTATATACGCAGTGTCCGACGTCATCCGCATCAGCTGATGGCGCCGACACCTCCGGCGGAGGCCGGGGACCCGGAGAGAGCACGTCGTCCGGGAAAGTCACTGCGGAAGACCTCCGAAATCACACTGGAGCCATGCATGGCACGCCTCGCAGGCGTTGACCTCCCGCGCGAAAAGCGCGTCGAGGTCGCCCTCACCTATGTCTTCGGCATCGGGCGCACCCGGTCCAAGGAGACCCTCGCCGCCACCGGCGTGGACCCCAACGTCCGCGTCCGCGACCTTGCCGAGGAAGACCTCGTCAAGCTCCGCGAGTACGTGGACATCAATCTCAAGACCGAGGGTGACCTCCGTCGCGAGATCCAGGCCGACATCCGCCGCAAGGTGGAGATCGGCTGCTACCAGGGTCTGCGCCACCGTCGCGGCCTGCCGGTCCACGGCCAGCGCACGAGCACGAACGCACGTACCCGCAAGGGTCCGCGTCGCGCCATCGCCGGCAAGAAGAAGCCGGGCAAGAAGTAGTCCTCAGCGGACGCTCATCAGCGGTCTTCGCTGTAGGACCGACCACCTCCCGTAGGAGTAATAGATGCCCCCCAAGGGTCGTCAGGGCGCTGCCAAGAAGGTGCGCCGCAAGGAAAAGAAGAACGTCGCTCATGGGCACGCCCACATCAAGAGCACGTTCAACAACACCATCGTCTCGATCACGGACCCCTCGGGCAACGTGATCTCCTGGGCCTCCGCCGGCCACGTCGGCTTCAAGGGCTCGCGCAAGTCCACCCCCTTCGCCGCGCAGATGGCCGCCGAGTCGGCCGCCCGCCGCGCGCAGGAGCACGGCATGCGCAAGGTCGACGTCTTCGTCAAGGGTCCCGGCTCCGGCCGTGAGACCGCGATCCGCTCGCTCCAGGCCACCGGCCTGGAGGTGGGTTCGATCCAGGACGTCACCCCCACCCCGCACAACGGCTGCCGCCCCCCGAAGCGTCGCCGCGTTTGATCTTTCGCACCCCCTGAGGGTGCGGATCTCGGGCGGTACGGGGCCTCGGCTCCGTACCGCCCGTACCCTTGTTCCTGTTGGCATCAAATAGTGGGTGCCAAGACTGGAGGCATTTTCCATGCTTATCGCTCAGCGTCCGTCGCTGACCGAAGAGGTCGTCGACGAATACCGCTCGCGGTTCGTGATCGAGCCCCTGGAGCCGGGTTTCGGCTACACGCTCGGTAACTCCCTGCGTCGTACGCTCCTCTCCTCGATCCCCGGTGCCGCTGTCACCAGCATCCGGATCGACGGGGTCCTGCACGAGTTCACCACCGTGCCGGGCGTCAAGGAGGACGTCACCGACCTCATCCTGAACATCAAGCAGCTGGTCGTCTCCTCGGAGCACGACGAGCCGGTCGTGATGTACCTGCGCAAGCAGGGCCCCGGCCTGGTCACCGCCGCCGACATCGCGCCCCCGGCCGGTGTCGAGGTCCACAACCCGGACCTCGTCCTGGCGACGCTGAACGGCAAGGGCAAGCTGGAGATGGAGCTGACCGTCGAGCGCGGTCGCGGCTACGTCTCCGCCGTCCAGAACAAGCAGGTGGGCCAGGAGATCGGCCGTATTCCGGTCGACTCCATCTACTCGCCGGTGCTCAAGGTCACGTACAAGGTCGAGGCGACCCGTGTCGAGCAGCGCACCGACTTCGACAAGCTGATCGTCGACGTCGAGACCAAGCAGGCCATGCGCCCCCGCGACGCCATGGCGTCCGCCGGTAAGACGCTGGTCGAGCTGTTCGGTCTGGCGCGCGAGCTCAACATCGACGCCGAGGGCATCGACATGGGGCCGTCGCCGACGGACGCGGCGCTCGCCGCCGATCTCGCCCTGCCGATCGAGGAGCTCGAGCTCACCGTTCGGTCGTACAACTGCCTCAAGCGCGAGGGCATCCACTCCGTGGGTGAGCTGGTGGCGCGGTCCGAGGCGGACCTGCTCGACATCCGCAACTTCGGCGCCAAGTCGATCGACGAGGTCAAGGCGAAGCTGGCCGGCATGGGCCTCGCGCTCAAGGACAGCCCGCCCGGATTCGACCCGACCGCCGCGGCGGACGCGTTCGGCGCGGACGACGACGCGGACGCCGGGTTCGTGGAGACCGAGCAGTACTGAAGCCTTTCCGTGGACGACCGTCCGCGGGGAACTGACACCGGTACCTGATACGGCCGGTGCAGATATGAAGGAGTAACACCATGCCGAAGCCCGCCAAGGGCGCCCGTCTGGGCGGCAGCGCCGCGCACGAGCGGCTGCTTCTCGCGAACCTCGCGAAGGCGCTGTTCGAGCACGGCAAGATCACGACGACCGAGGCCAAGGCCCGCCGCCTGCGTCCGGTCGCCGAGCGTCTGGTCACCAAGGCGAAGAACGGCGACATCCACAACCGTCGCATCGTTCTTCGGACGATCACGGACAAGAGCATCGTCCACACGCTCTTCACCGAGATCGCTCCGCGGTACGAGAACCGCCCCGGTGGCTACACCCGCATCACCAAGATCGGCCCCCGTCGTGGCGACAACGCCCCGATGGCGGTCATCGAGCTGGTCGAGGCCCTGACCGTGGCGCAGAAGGCCACCGGTGAGGCCGAGGCCGCGACGAAGCGCGCCGTCAAGGAAGACGCCCTCAAGAAGGAGGCGGCCTCCACGGAGGACGCTCCCGTCGAGGACGCCAAGCCGGTCGAGGCGGAGTCCAAGGACGAGTCCAAGGACGCCTGACCGTATTTTCCAGGTCGCAGGACGGGCCCGCATCACCCCGTAGGGGCGGTGCGGGCCCGTTCCGTTCGAAGAGGAGCTGCGGGTGAGTGAGGACATCGAGGGTGCGGCGCCCGGGTTCGTACGGGTGCGGCTCGATCTGAGTTACGACGGGAAGGACTTCTCCGGCTGGGCGCGGCAGGCCACCCGGCGGACCGTCCAGGGGGACATCGAGGACGCCCTGAAGGTCGTGACGCGGTCCGCGCGGACGTACGACCTGACCGTCGCGGGGCGCACGGACGCGGGCGTACACGCGCGCGGACAGGTCGCGCACGTCGATCTGCCGGTCGAGCTGTGGGCCGAGCACCGGGAGAGGCTGCTGAGGCGCCTCGCGGGGCGTCTGGCGCACGACGTGAGGGTGTGGCGGGCCGAGGAGGCTCCGCCGGGCTTCAACGCCCGTTTCTCGGCGATCTGGCGGCGCTACGCCTACCGCGTCACCGACGATCCCGGCGGCGTCGACCCGCTGCTGCGCAGCCATGTCCTGTGGCACGACTGGACGCTGGACGTGGACGCGATGAACGCGGCGTCGGCCGGGCTGCTCGGGGAGCACGACTTCGCCGCGTACTGCAAGAGGCGCGAGGGCGCGACGACGATCCGCACGCTCCAGCGGCTGGAGTGGGAGCGGGACGCGCACGGCGTCGTCACCGCGACCGTGCGGGCCGACGCCTTCTGCCACAACATGGTGCGCTCGCTCGTCGGCGCCCTGCTGTTCGTGGGCGACGGGCACCGGCCCGTGGAGTGGCCGGCGAAGGTGCTGGCCGCCGGGGTGCGGGACTCGGCCGTCCATGTCGTACGGCCGCACGGTCTCACCCTGGAGGAGGTCGGCTACCCGGCCGACGACCAGCTCGCCGCGCGCAACCGGCTGGCCCGCAACAAGCGGACCCTGCCGGCTGCCGGCGGCGCTGCCGGAGCCGTCTCACTCGTCGACGGGTGCGGTGGCTGCTGCTGACGCCTGAGCCTCGCCGCGACGGCGGATCTGGAGGAAGGTGAACTCGGCGACGTCGTCACCGGTGTCGAAGACGTCCTGGTCGCCCTTCACGACGTTCTTGCCGTTGGTGAAGCCGCCGACGGTGAAGTAGACGTACCGGCCGACGGAGTTGGTGGTCTTGCGGCAGATCGTGCCGCCCCGGCAGAAGGTCGGGACACCCGAGCCGGAGAGCGAGGCCAGCCCGCCGCTCGCCTCCTTCTTCGCCTTCAGCGCCTGCGTCTCGGTGGAGAAGACGGCCACGCCGACGGTCACCGCCGTGCCGTCCCGGGTGTACGTGGCGCGGATGACCTGGTCGCAGGTGTTGGCGGCGAGGATCGAGCCGAGGGCGCCCTGGGTCGCGCCCGCGCAGTTCGTGGTGCGGTTCGTCGGGCCCTTCGCGTAGACGCGGTCGCCCATCGTCAGCTTCGCCTCCGGGAAGAGGGTGTCGGCGCTGAGCGGCGCCGTGTCCTTGTCCTCGGTGGAGATGAAGTCCTTCGGGTTCGGCGGCGGCAGCGGCACGGCGTCGGAGAAGGACGGCTCGGGATCGGCGCTCTCGCTGGGCAGGTCGGGCGGGGCGGGCAGGTCGCTCGCGTTCTTGTCGCCGGCCCGGTCGCCGCCGTCGCCGTTCATGGACACGACGGCGGTCGCGACGATCGCCGCGACGGCGGCCGTCGCGAGCGCGCCGCCGCCTATCAGCATCCACCGCCTGCGGCGGGCCCGCTGTGCCGAGGCGTCGGCGAGCGCGGCCCAGTCCGGTGTCTGCCCCTGCGGGTCCCGTGATCCGTACGGCCCTTGTGGGGGTGACCCGTAAGGCCCCCCTTGACCAAAGCTCATGGCCGGAGTTTAAACCGCGCGGAGCGGGTTCCGGTTCGGGGACGGGAACGGAAATTGGTTGGGAGAGTGGGGTCCTGGCCGTGACAATGCGAAGCATGGGACATCTAGAGGCAGGGCACCTGGAGTACTACCTACCGGACGGACGGGTGCTTCTCGGCGATGCCTCGTTCCGGGTGGGTGAGGGCGCCGTCGTGGCGCTCGTGGGAGCCAACGGCGCCGGTAAGACGACGCTCCTGCGGCTGATCGCCGGGGAGCTCCAGCCGCACGGCGGCACGGTGACGGTCAGCGGCGGGCTCGGCGTCATGTCGCAGTTCGTGGGCTCGGTGCGCGACGACCGTACGGTCCGTGACCTGCTCGTCTCGGTCGCGCAGCCGCGGATCCGCGAGGCGGCCCGCGCGGTGGACGAGGCCGAGCACCTGATCATGACGGTCGACGACGAGGCCGCGCAGATGCGGTACGCGCAGGCGCTCAGCGACTGGGCCGAGGCACGCGGGTACGAGGCCGAGACGCTCTGGGACATGTGCACGACGGCCGCGCTGGGTGTCCCGTACGAGAAGGCGCAGTTCCGGGCGCTGACCACGCTCTCGGGCGGCGAGCAGAAGCGGCTGGTGCTGGAGGCGCTGCTGCGCGGGCCCGACGAGGTCCTGCTGCTCGACGAGCCGGACAACTACCTGGACGTGCCCGGGAAGCGCTGGCTCGAGGAGCGGCTCAAGGAGACCCGTAAGACTGTGTTGTTCGTCTCCCACGACCGGGAGCTGCTGGCCAGGGCGGCGGAGAAGATCGTCAGTGTGGAGCCGAGTCCGGCCGGCTCGGACGTATGGGTGCACGGTGGTGGGTTCGGTACGTACCACCAGGCCCGCAAGGAGCGCTTCGCGCGCTTCGAGGAGCTGAAGCGGCGCTGGGACGAGGAGCACGCGCGGCTGAAGGCACTGGTGCTGCGGCTGCGGCAGCAGGCGGCCATCAGCCCCGACATGGCGTCGCGCTACCGGGCGATGCAGACGCGCTTCAAGCGGTTCGAGGACGCGGGCCCGCCGCCGGAGCCGCCGCGCGAGCAGGAGATCACCATGCGGCTCAAGGGCGGCCGGACCGGCGTACGGGCGGTGACCTGCGAGAACCTGGAGCTGACCGGCCTGATGAAGCCGTTCTCGCTGGAGATCTACTACGGCGAGCGGGTGGCGGTCCTCGGGTCGAACGGCTCGGGGAAGTCGCACTTCCTGCGGCTGCTCGCGGGGGACCCGTCGGTCGCGCACAGCGGGGAGTGGAAGCTGGGCGCGCGGGTCGTGGCCGGCCACTTCGCGCAGACGCACGCGCATCCGGAGCTGCTGGGGCGGACGCTGGTCGACATCCTGTGGACCGAGCACGCGAAGGACCGGGGCGGCGCGATGAGCGTGCTGCGGCGGTACGAGCTGGAGCGGCAGGGGGACCAGCCGTTCGACAAGCTGTCGGGCGGGCAGCAGGCGCGCTTCCAGATCCTGCTGCTGGAGCTGCGCGGGACGACGGCGCTGCTGCTGGACGAGCCGACGGACAACCTGGACCTGGAGTCGGCGGAGGCGCTGCAGGACGGGCTGGAGGTGTACGACGGGACGGTGCTGGCGGTGACGCACGACCGGTGGTTCGCGCGGTCCTTCGACCGGTATCTGGTCTTCGGGTCGGACGGGGTCGTGCGGGAGTCGGTGGAGCCGGTGTGGGACGAGCGGCGGGTGGTACGGGCGCGGTAGGGG
>NZ_JARJHW010000108.1:0-24991 GCF_040560175.1 Streptomyces panacea | reverse complement strand
GCGGGTTTCGCTGGGGGGAGCGGGCTGCTCTGCACGCGAGTGCGGACGAGAAGAGGACGCCGCGGGGAAGAATTCCACCGGGCGCCGGAGGCCGAGAGTCGGCGGCGAAGTTGCTAGCCGTGGCCGTGCAGGGCGTGGCACAGCGCGGCGCACGAGGCCAGTCGCAGGCCCTCCGTCGCAGCATGTGTATTACCCATGAGTGCAGTGTACGTCCCACCGGGCTGTCCCGACTCCGTCGTCCCGTGGGGAAGATGCCGGGAGAAGACACGGTGCGGGGGACGCGGTGCGGGGACGCGAGAACGCCCACGGCCGGTGGCCGTGGGCGTTCCACAGGGTACTGGGGCGTGTCCGCTCTCAGACCTTCTCGCCGGTGCCGCGGCCACCGCCCGCGGCGACCTTGATGCCGCCGGTGATCTCGTCCATCACGGGCAGCTTGGGCGCCTTGTCGTTGATGTCGAATCCGGAGCGCACGATGATCAGCATGTCCTGTGCGCCGGGGGCGGGTGACGGGAAGGCGAGCGACTGCACGTACCCGTCGTCGCCCTTGCCGGTGACGACCTTCCAGCGGACCAGATAGCCCTTCTTGCCGGCGACGGTGACCGCCTCGGCCTTCAACTCCTCGTGGGAGGAGATCTTTCCGTAGCTCTCGCCGCCGTAGGACTCCTCGGCGTTCTTCTTGATGTCGGCCTCGGCCGCCGCCTTGGCGGTGGTGGCCTTGATCTCCAGCGCGACCGCCGGGACGGAGTTCACCCCGCCGCGCACGCACGACTCGTCCGGGCTGCCGGGGCACGGGTGCTCCCCGGTGCTCACTCCGGCGCCGACGGGGCCCGATTGGCCGCTCCAGCCCTTTGGCACCGGGATGCTGATGCCGCTGGCCATGTCGGTGGCGTAGCCGTCCTCGGTCGGTATCTCCTGCTGGGGCCCATCGCCCCCGCCGCCGTCGGGTGCTTCGGGGCCGCCGGGCGGCCCCGAGCCGTCCGGTGCCGGACGGCCGTCCTGGCCGGGCTCGCTGGGACCGGTCGACGGGGTCGTACTCGCCTTGTCCGCCGAGTTGTCGCTGTCGTCGTCGAGGAGGAGGAAGCCACCTCCGACGACGGCAAGCACGACCACGGCCGCCGTGACGGCGAGCGCGATCCGCCGGCCGCGCCCGCCGGTCCCCGGGGGCGGGCCCGCCGGGTAGGGCGGAACGCCGGGCACGCCCGGTCCGGAGGGCGCGCTCCAGGCCGTCGAGTCGGAGCGGACCATGTCGGTCCAGGCCGACCCGTCCCACCACCGTTCCTGAAGCGGGCCTTCACCTTCATGTCCTGGGTCCGGATACCAGCCGGGCGGAGTCGTCTGCGTCACGCACTCACCATAGGCATATGGTCCGACGAAGCTGGTGAGAGGCCCATGAGAATCGGCGTACTTCATGCCCCGGCCGGTGGCACGATGCCGCGGATCACTCCCAGTGACAGCAGGTCCTGGGGGCGCAGCTTGAGTTGGTCGGCGGTCGCGCGGGCCTCGGCGGGGGGCCGTTTGAGGATCGCCGTCGCGAGCTCGGGTGCGATGACGGAGAAGTAACTGTCCGGTGTGGCCCAGGTGTTGCCCGGCGCCGCCAGCGCCAGCGCGCCGCCCGAACCGCCCTCACCGATCAGCAGGCTGGTGATCGGCACGCGGGCGGTGGCGACGGCGGCGAACAGGTCCGCGATGGCGGCGCCCGCTCCGGAGCGTTCCGCCTCGGCGTCGTTCGCGGCGCCCGGGGTGTCGACGAGCGTGAGCACGGGCAGCCCCAGCCGGTCCGCGAGGCGGATGAGCCTGGTCGCGGTGCGGTAACCGGCCGGGAGGGTCGCGGTGCCGCACTGCGCTGCGTACGCGACCGTACGGCCCTCATGTACGCCGAATCCGCACAGCGTTCCGGGATCGGTGCCGCCGCAGCGATCGCCGTTGACGGACTCGCGGCTTGTGAAGTACGCGTCCAGGTACGCCTCGGCGCGCGGACGTCGGGAGTCGCGGGCCAGGCTCACCGCGTCCCAGCCGGTGGCGGGTGGCGCGGCGCGGCCGAGTCCGGCGGGCGGCTCGGCGGCCGGCCCGCGGGCGGTACCGCCCGTCAACAGCGCCAGCCAGCGGCCGACGGCGCCCCGCAGGTCCTCCTGCCGTACCACCGCGTCGATATGACCGGCCGTCAGCTGCGCCTCTGCTGTGTACGCGTAGGGGTCGGCGTCCGGCGGCCGTACCCGGGAGCCCGCGAAGCCGATCTGGGCGCCCGGCAGGGCCAGGATCACATCGGCGCCCGCCCCCAGGGTGGCCCAGCCGCCGCCGGTCGTCGGGTCGCGCACCACCGCGATCTGGGGCAGCCCCGCCGCCCGGGTGAGTGCCGACTGCCGTGCCACGCGCTGGAGTTGGAGCAGCGCGACCATGCCTTCCTGCATACGGCTGCCGCCCGTCGCGATCAACGAGACGACGGGCAGCCGCCGTTCGCGGGCATGGGTGTACGCGGCCTCCAGCCGGTCTCCGGTGCGCTCCCCCAGCGATCCGCCGAGGAAGCCGAACTCAAAGGAGATCAGAACCGTTTCGGTG
Organism: Streptomyces panacea; assembly: GCF_040560175.1. Taxonomy (NCBI): domain Bacteria; kingdom Bacillati; phylum Actinomycetota; class Actinomycetes; order Kitasatosporales; family Streptomycetaceae; genus Streptomyces; species Streptomyces panacea. Next base: position 22,435 of record NZ_JARJHW010000108.1, on the reverse strand, counting down.
CCGCCGACGCGCGCGGTGCCGCAGATGACGGACTCGTCCTCGCCGGTGCGCGTCGCCGCGCGGGCGCGGGACTCGTCGTACCCCTGCCAGGCCAGGGGGCCGTCCGGGGCGGCGGTGTCCTTCGGCGCGGGCAGTTCGGTGAACGCGGCGGGAGCGCCGTCAGGGGTCGCCCCGGTGAGGACGGCGACCGCCTGTCGTGCGCTCATCCGCTCAGCCACGGAGGGCCCGCTTCATGATCTTGCCCATGTCGTTGCGGGGCAGCTCCTCCAGATACCGCACGGTGCGCGGCCGCTTGTGCGAGGCCAGTTGAGCCCCGACGTGCGCCGCCAGCTCCTCGGCCGACGGCGGGGCATCGGCCTGCGCGGGGACGATCCAGGCGACGATCCGCTCCCCCAGGTCCTCGTCGGGCTCCCCGGTGACGGCAGCCTCCCGCACCCCCGGATGCTCCAGCAGCACGTTCTCGATCTCGCCGGCGCCGATCTTGTAGCCGCCGCTCTTGATGAGGTCGGTGGCCTTGCGGCCGACGATGCGGACATAGCCGTCGGGGTCGCGGATCGCCATGTCGCCCGTACGGAACCAGCCGTCGTCGAAGGCGTCCTTCGTCGCGTCGGGGCGGTTCAGATACTCGGTGAAGAGGTTCGCGCCACGTACCTGGATCTCGCCGACGGTGTCCCCGTCGTACGCGGTGATCTCGGCGCCCGCCTCGTCGACCAGCCGCAGTTCGACCCCTGCCAGCGGGACGCCGACGGTGCCGGCGCGCGGTTCGCCGTCCGCGCGCACGCTGGTGTTCATCAGGGTCTCCGTCATCCCGTAGCGCTCGATGACACGGCGCCCGGTGGCCGCCGCGATGCGCTCGTGGTCGTGCACGGGCAGCGCGGCCGATCCCGACACCAGCAGGCGGGCGCCCGTGAGGGCCTTCGCGAGCGCGGGATCGTCGGCGAGCGCCTCGGCGATGCGGTGGTACATCGTCGGTACGCCGAAGAGCATCGTGGCTCCCGAGGACAGCTCGCGCGCCACACCGTCCGTACCGAATCTGCCGAGGTGGCGCACCGAGCCGCCGCGGCGCAGCGGGCCGAGGATGCCGAGGATCAGGCCGTGGACGTGGAAGAGGGGCAGGGCGTGGACGAGGACGTCGGCCTCGGTCCACTGCCAGGCGTCCTCCAGGGCGTCCAGGGTGGCGGTGACGGCGCGGCGCGGGAGGACGACGCCCTTGGGGGGGCCGGTGGTGCCGGAGGTGTAGACGATCAGCGCGGGCGCTTCCGGGGACGGCTCGGCGAGCAGCGGCGCCGAGGGACCCGCCTCGCCCGTCTCGCCCGTAACGTCGGTGGCATCGGTGACGTCGGTGTCCAGGCGCGGCAACGCCGCGAGGATCGGCGGGAGTTCGGCCCCGCGCTCGGCGAGGACGAGGGCCGGCGCACTGTCCGTGACGATGTGCGTCAGCTCCCGCTCGCCCGTCTTGGGGTTGACCGGCACCACGGGTACGCCCGCCAGCAGCGCGGCCACCACGCCCACCGCCGTGCCGAGGGTGGGCGTGGCCCAGACGGCGACCCGTGGCGCTCCGGTGATCCTGGCGGCCAAGGCGCCCGCCACCGTGGCCAGTTCGGCGTGGCTCAGTGCCTGGTCACCGAAGTGGAGCGCGGGCCGGGTGGAACCCTTCGCGAGGGCCGGGAAGAGAGGGGACACGCGTCGTTCTCCTTGCTGTCGACGAGTCTGACGGGTCTGACGGGTCGTCCGAACGCCGTCGGTCTTGCGGTAACCGGATCATCCGAAGCCTGGCACCACCAGCACGAGCCATACGGCCGCGGGTACCGCCGCCACCACGATGCCTCCGTACACCATCAACTGCCGGAAGAAACGCTCCCGGTCGACGTCGGGCGCGGCGGCCAGCACCAGGGCGCCGTTGGTGGAGAAGGGGCTGACGTCCACGACGGTCGCCGAGACGGCGAGCGCGGCGATCATGCCGACGGCCCCGATCTCGCCCTGGGCGAGGAACGGCACGGCGAGCGGGATGAGCGCGCCCATGATGCCGACGGAGGAGGCGAAGGCGGAGATGATGGCGGCGATGTAGCAGAGCAGTACGGCGGCGAGCAGCGGGACCCCGATGTCGCCTACGGCGTTGCCCGCGTACTCGATGGTGCCCATCTCCTCCAGGACACCGACGTAGGTCAGGACACCGCAGATGAGCAGCACGGTCGGCCAGGCGACCTCGCCGACCGCCTTGCGGCTCGCGTCCGGCCAGAAGGCGCTCAGGATGACGGCGAGGGTGATGGCGGAGAGCCCGGCGTCGAGGTCGAGGACCAGGACGGCGACGACGAGTGCCGCGAGGGCGGTGAGCGTGGCGATACGGGCGGGTGTGAGGCGCGCGGCGTCGGCCGCCGGCACTCCGGCGTCGCCGCTCTTGTCCTGGCCGCTCTTGTCCTGGCCGTTCTTGTCCCGGCCGGCGCCCTCGGTTTCGAGGTCACGGCCCCTCAGCTTCAATCCGCCGAACAGGACGAACACGATCGCCGCGATGATCAGATTGACGACGAGCGAGGCGAAGAACAGGACGAGTTCGTTGCCGGGCAGGTTCTCGCGCTCCACCACGCCGTTGACGATCGACCCGTAGATGCTGATGGGCGAGAAGCCGCCGGCCTGGGCGCCGTGCACGACCAGCGCGCCCATCAGCAGGGGGCTGATCCCGTAACGCGCGGCGAAGCTCAGGGCGATGGGCGCGACGATGGCGACGGCCGCCGGGCTGACGGCCCCGATCGCGGTCAGTGCCCCGGTGATCGCGAACATCACCCAGGGGATCAGTGCTATCCGGCCACGTACGAGCCTGATGGCGGCGTACACCAGCCAGTCGGTGGTGCCGTTGGCGCGTGCGATGGCGAAGAGATACGTGACACCGACGAGCACCACGAACAGGTCGCCGGGAAATCCGGCGAAGATTCCGTCCGCGTCCAGGTCGGCGACGAGTTCGCCGACTCCGAAGGCGGCGGCGAAGGCGAGCGCGCCCATGTTGATCGAGCGGGTCGTGGCGATCACGAAGACGACCACGAGTACAAGGATCGAGATCAGTTCGGCGGACATCGGGGGGCTCCCGTCCCTGGGTCCCGTTGATAACTGGCCAAACGGTATTAGCCAAGTGGCTGGACCACTTTGGGCACCGGCCCGCCGGGGCGTCAAGGGATTCGACAAGAATTGGCTCAGCCACTTGACCGCCCGGTGTTAGGCTGCGAAAGACCAGGTATGGGGGGTTCGTGTGTCCGACGCACTGCGGCCGATGACCCGGCCGCGACTGTACGAACAGGTCCTCGACAGGCTCCGCCACCATGTGGCGGACGGCGGTCTGCGGGCCGGCGACCGACTGCCGCCCGAGCGCGAACTGGCCCAACGGCTGGGCGTCAGCCGGGCGTCCGTGAAGCAGGCGATCGTCGTCCTCGAAGTGCAGGGACTGGTCGAGGTACGGCACGGCGGCGGCACGTATCTCGTCCGTGACAGCCTCGACGCCGAACCGGTGGAACGGCTCGTGGAACGCAAGCGCCGGCTGCCCGACGTCCTGGAAGCGCGCGAGGCGCTGGAGACCAAACTCGCCGAACTGGCCGCCGAGCGGCGCACGACGGAGGATCTGGGCGCGATGCGGGCGGCGCTCGGTCGTATGGCCGCCGAGATCGAGACGGGCGACCACGGCGTCGAGGGCGACCGGCTCTTCCACGCCGCGGTGACGGCCGCGGCCCACAGCAGCCTGCTGGCGGAATTCATGCGGTCCATCGCCGAGCAGATCACCGAGAGCCGCAACGAGTCACTGCGCCAGCCGGGCCGCCCCCAGCGCTCGCTGACCCAGCACCGCGCGATCCTCGAAGCGATCGAGGCCCAGCGCGGCAAGGCCGCGGCGACGGCGATGCGCCGCCATGTACGGACGGTGGCGAAGGTGCGTCTGCTGGACTGGGATCCGGGTGACGACGTCTGAGCCGTACGGACCTCGCGACGCGGCTGGTCCGCGTCGGGGCCCGGACAGCGAAGGAGCCCCGGCTGGTTCGGGGGATGGACCAGCCGGGGCCGTTTCAGTGTGGTCGCGGAGTCGTCACTTTCCCCTCCGCGACCACGTGTCAATGAACGCTCAACCACGGCGGGGTGTTCCCCACCCGCTGGTGGGGCGCCTGTGAGCCGTGCCACGGGTGCGCCGGCCCGCGCCTGGCGCGCCCCCGAGCGCGCGGAGCGCGGCGTGGTGGGATCGTGGAGCCGGACCGGCCGGCGGGCGGCCGCACCGCATGCCGGGCCGCGCACCTCAGAGCCTCAGCACGAACGAACGGATAGCACCCATGGGCGAGTTGATCCTCATCAGACACGGCGAGACCGAGTGGTCGCTGTCCGGGCAGCACACCAGCCACACGGATCTGCCGCTGACCGCCCACGGTGAGAACCAGGCCCGTGCGCTGGTCCCCCTGCTGGCCGACCGCCAGATCGGACTGACCCTGGTCAGTCCGCTGGCGCGCGCCCGGCGCACCGCCGAACTCGCCGGGCTGCGGTCCACCCGCATCTCCCCCGACCTGCACGAATGGAACTACGGCGGATACGAGGGCGTGACCACGCAGGAGATCCGTCGCACCCGCCCGGACTGGAATCTCTGGTCGGACGGGACCACGCCGGGCCCCGGCGACCACCCGGGCGAGAGCCCGTCCGACGTCAGCGACCGGGCGGACCGGGTGCTCGCCGAGGTCCGTGCCGCCGCCGGTCGCTCGGGCGACGAGGACATCGCCCTGGTGGCCCACTCCCACTTCCTGCGTGTGCTCACCGCCCGCTATCTGCGGCTCACCGCGGCCGAGGGCGCGCTGTTCCAGCTGGAGACCGGGACGGTGTCCAGGCTCGGCACCGAGCACGGCAATCCGGTCATCACCGCGTGGAATCTGGCGCTCCCCGAGAGCCTGCTGCGCACCGTCCAGGATCTGCCGCACAGCGCCTGACGGCGGGCCGCACTCACGACGTTCGTTCATGTATATAGCCCCGCTGGTCGCATATGACCGGCGGGGCGTTGCCATATGCGCCCTTCGCTACACATGCCGGTTCATGTAGTTGAACCTCATCAAGTTCCGCTGAATCTCTTGTTGCTTGACGTGGACACTTCTACTCTGATGCGACTCCAGCGCCATGCCCCCACCGAATCGGAGAAGTGAGACGTGCCCGGAATGAAGCGCACCGTCACTGTTCTCTCGGCCGCCGCAGCGATGACGCTGACGGCACCGAACGCGTACGCGGAAGTCGAACCCGGAGGGTGGACCTCGACCTCGCCCTCCTTCACCGTCCAGGAGAGAGGCTGCGGCCAGGTCGACAACCTGACCTTCACCCTCACCTGCTCCACCGGCAGCGGCGACCAGCGCGCCGAGCGGCGGTACGCCACCTACACCGGAGGGACCCGGCAGTTCGAGGGCTACTTCCGGATCGCGAGCATGGGCGGCACCCGCATCAGCCTCAAACAGACGTTCAACGAGTCGGCCTCGGGGCCGTTCTTCATGCTGGCCGGTGAGCGCGGCGGACGCCTGTACGCGGTCCACGGCGGCGCCACACTGTCCAACGCGGGCACGGTCGGCGCCACGGTCCGGGTGAACACCGTCCACCAGGTCGGCAGCGAGCACCGTACGTACATCAACGGCTCGCTGAAGCACAGCTACGCGAGCCCCGGCGGCAGCTTCTACGACAAGTTCGGCGCCTACCGCACGGACAGCGGCAGCGGGCCGGCCAACGTGGTGTGGAGCGGTATCAAGTTCTGGCGCAAGTAGGGCGGTTGCCGCACTTCCCGGTCCGGTGACCGCGTACGGTCCGCGCGGTCACCGGGCACTTCCCCACACAGACCCGCAGACCCGCAGGCCCGCAGACCCGCAGGCCCGCAGACCCGCAGACCGGAAGGACGGACACCGTGCCTCGACGCCTTCGGCTCCGCGCCGCGATCGGCACGACCGCGGCGGTCCTCACCGTCCTCACGCTGGCGGGCTGCTCCGCCACACCGCCGGACAGGACCGCGAAGAAGCCGCGGGCCACGGCGCGACTCGCGGCCACGCTCGACTCCCCCATCGACATCACGCTGCGCTGGAAGGACGACGAGCCCGGCGCGGCCGGTCGCACGGTGGAGTTCGCGACGGAGAAGGCGGGGCCGTACACGGTGCTGGAGTTCATGCCGCCGGGCCGTACGACGTACCGCCATCCGGATCTGATGCCGCAGACGCCCTTCTACTACCGGCTGCGCCCCTACTTCGGCCCGGCGTCCGCACCGGTCGAGGTGTCGCTGCCACCGGGTGAGCCCTCGGAGCAGGAACTGACCGGCAACCAGGAGTGGATGACTCCTCGTACAGCCAAGGGACCGAAGGCGCGGTCGGCGCCCCTGACGGCCGGGGGCGCGGGCGGCGCCGACGCGAACGCGGCGGCCGTCCCGACGGACTTCAGGCCGATCGTCAAACACGCGACCGGTATCCACTTCACCTGGACGGACCGCGCCGCCGACGAGGACGGCTATCTGCTGGAAGTGCGACAGGCCGGCAGCAAGGGCTACCGGCCTGTCGCACTACTGGATCCGGACATCAATTCGTTCGGACTGATCACCCTGCCCGAGGAGAAGCGGGCGTCGTACCGCGTACGCGCCTTCGTCTACGGCGAGCGGTCCAACGTCGTTCATCTCACGACCGGTCCGGACCCGACGGCCTAGGCGTCGGCCTTGACATCGGCCTTGACGTCGGTCGTGACATCGGCCGTGACGTCTGCTTCGACCTCGACCTTCGCGGCCACATCCGCGGTCGCCTTCGCCCTGATCGGGGCTCCCGCGTCGTGCAGGCTCCGCAGGGCCTGGCTGTACGAGGTGATCAGGCTGGTCTCCAGATAGCTCACGCCCAGTTCCTCGCAGTGCTGCCGGACGATCGGCTGCGCCTCGCGCAGCTGCGGCGACGGCATGTTCGGGAACAGGTGGTGCTCGATCTGGTAGTTGAGGCCGCCGAGCGCGATGTCGGTGAACCAACCGCCGCGCACATTGCGCGAGGTGAGCACCTGACGCCGCAGGAAGTCCGGGCGGTCGTCGCCGGTCAGGGTCGGCATTCCCTTGTGGTTGGGCGCGAAGATGGAGCCCAGGTAGAGACCGAACAGGCACTGGTGAACGGCGAGGAAGGCGATCGCCTTGCCGGGCGGCAGCACCACGAACAGCGCGCCGAGATAGACGGCGAAGTGCGTGAAGAGCAGGACGCCCTCCGAAGTCCGCTGCTTCAGCGAGCGGTTGGCCAGCGCGCGCACACCGGCGACATGCAGGTTGAAGCCCTCAAGCGTGAGGAGCGGGAAGAACAGGAAGGCCTGCGAACGGCCGATGAGGCGGGGAAGCCCCTTGGCGACCTTGGCCTGCCCCTGCGTCCAGACGAGGATGTCGGGGACGACGTCCGGGTCCAACTCCTCGTGGTTGGGGTTGGCGTGGTGCCTGGAGTGCTTGTCCTGCCACCAGCCGTAACCCATGCCGATGCCGAGGTTCCCGGCGAGCTTGCCGGCGCGCACGCTGGCCTTGCGCAGCCGGAACACCTGACGGTGGCCCACGTCGTGCGTGACGAGCGCCACTTGGCCGAAGACCACGGCGAGGAAGGCGGCGACGGCGAGCGTCCACCAGCTGTCGCCGACGAGCGCGAAGGCGACCCAGCCCGCGACGAAGAGACTGGCGACGATGGACACGCGCAGGGCGTAGTACCAGGGCCGCCGTCGCATCAGACCGGCCGCGTTGATCTTCTTGGAGAGCCGGGCGAAGTCACTGCCCGTCTCCCTGCACGCCTCGTCCGCGGCCTCACCCGCGAGATCGGCGCCTGGTTCCCGTACCGCGGAGTCCTCCGCGGTAGGGACGGTGTTGACTGACATACGGCCACGCCTTTCGAATGAGTCACGACCGTGTGCCGGTGTATGACGGCTCGGCAGGCAGGGTGGCCGGTGAGGAACACAAGCCCAGGGGGACGTCGCTGCCGGTCGTGGACGGGTGGGCAACTGCGGCAGACAGCTCGATCGCTGCATGCGGTCGGACGTGGTCCACTCCGGTGACGCGACAACTGGGTATGGCCGCTGCGAATGCCGCTGACATCCTCACCGAGGACCAGTGCTGCTGCCCACACTCATGGGACAGCGGGAAGTCAGGGGCTGGGGCCTCCTAATCACCAGTGTAACCCGCGCGCGAATTGCGCTGCTTACACTGCGCGGACAAGCGGCCGCAAACAGTTTCCGAACAGCGCCGATACCAATCTCGGCAGTTACTCGAAGGCCGTTCCCGTTATTAATTTTGCAGAGTCTGCATATTTGCATACCATGCAAAGTGTGACGACCAAGGGTGCCGGAGCAGGTCTCCGTGAACGCAAGAAGCAGGCCACGCGCGCGGCGCTGGCCGAGGCGGCCGTAAGGCTCGCCGCGGAGCACGGCGCGGAGAACGTCACCGTCGAAGCCATCAGCAACGCCGCCGGTGTCTCCCCGCGGACGTTCTTCAACTACTTCGACAGTCACGACGACGCGTTCGTGATGATGGACACCCAGATCGGCGAACGGATCCGGTGCGCGGTACGGGACGCCCCCGCCGAGCTGTCTCCCCTCGACGCGGTACGCGAGGCCATGGCCGGCGAGCTGGCCGATGTCGAGGAGCGGCACGAGGTGTGGAGCCTGCGCGCCAAGGTCCTCCAGAAGTCCCCGCACCTGCTGGCCCGGGGCCTCGGTCTGCATATGGCCGAGGAGCGCGACCTGGCGCGGACCATCGCGCACCGGCTCGCTCCGGGCGGCGACCACGGCCACGGCGGCGGTGGCAGCGGTCCGAAGAGCGCCCCCGCGACCGGGACCGACGCGAACCCCTGCGACGACGCCGACCTCGCGCTGTACCCACGGCTGCTCGCCGCCGTCGCCGGCACGGCGGTACGGGTCTCCATCGAGTACTGGTACGCCCAGTCCCCGCCGGCCGCGTTCCCCGACATCTTCCGGGACGTCTTCACGCACCTGTCCGCCGGACTGCCCCGGCCGACCCCACAGACCGACGACCGTCCGCCCGGCGGTCGTTCCACGGAATCATAAGAAGGCCACCTTGACCGCAATCGAGGCGCCCGACCAGGCGCCCACCTCCATGACCAACCGACAGATACTCCAGGCCATGTCGGGCCTTATGGCCGGCATGTTCGTCGCCATCCTGGCGGGCACCGTGGTGGCCAACGCGCTGCCGCGCATCATCGCCGACCTGGGCGGCAGCCAGTCCGCGTACACCTGGGTCGTCACCTCCGAACTGCTCGCGATGACCGCGACGGTGCCCCTGTGGGGCAAGCTCTCCGACCTCTACAACAAGAAGCTGCTGCTCCAGCTCTCGCTCGGCATGTTCGTCGTCGGATCCCTGCTGGCCGGGTTCTCGCAGGGCATCGAACTGCTCATCTTCAGCCGTGTGATGCAGGGCATCGGCGCCGGCGGTCTGACCGCGCTCGCGCAGGTCGTGATGGCGGCCGTGATCCCGCCGCGCAGGCTCGGCAAGTACGCGGGCATGTTCGGCGCGGTGTTCGCCGTCGGCACCGTCGCGGGACCGCTGGTCGGTGGCGTCATGGTCGACACCTCGTGGCTCGGCTGGCGTTGGTGCTTCTTCATCGGTGTGCCCTTCGCGCTGATCGCGATCGCGCTGCTCCAGCGCACGCTTCACCTGCCCACCGTCCGCAGGGACGTGAAGATCGACTACCTGGGCGCCTTCCTGATCGTCGCCGGTGTCTCCGCGATCCTCATCTGGACCTCCCTGGCCGGCAACCAGTTCGACTGGGCGTCCTGGCAGACGGCCGTGCTGACCGGCGGTGGCGCGCTGCTGCTCGTCGCCGCGGTCTACGTGGAGGCGCGGGTGCCGGAACCGATCATCCCGCTCACCATCTTCCGCAACCGCACCGTCACGCTGACCACGATCGCGAGCCTGCTCGTCGGTGTCGCGATGTTCGGCGGCACCGTCTTCCTCTCGCAGTACTTCCAGATCGCGCTCGGCAAGTCGCCCACCGTGGCGGGGCTGATGGGGCTGCCGATGATCCTGGGTCTGCTCGTGTCGTCCACGGTCGCGGGCCAGCTCATCAGCGCCACCGGCAAGTGGAAGGTCTACCTGGTCGCGGGCGGCGTCATCATGACCGCCGGTCTGGCCCTGCTGGCGACCATCGACGCCAACACCGGCTTCGGACTGCTCAGCCTCTACATGGCCATTCTGGGTGTCGGGGTCGGCCTGCTGATGCAGAATCTGGTCCTCGCGGCCCAGAACGACGTCCCCGCCTCCGAGTTGGGCGCCGCCACCTCCGTACTGTCGTTCTTCCGCAGCATGGGCGGCACGATCGGCACGAGCGTCCTGGGCGCGATCCTTGCCAACCGGGTCGCCTCGGAGATGGCCAAGAGCCTGGGCACCGACGCGGCCTCCGGCGGGTCGAGCGAATCCGTGCCGGACATGACGAAGCTTCCGGCGCCGATGCGGGAGATCGTGGAGCACGCGTACGGTCTGGCGACCGCTGAACTGTTCCTGGTGGCCACCCCGTTCGCCGCGCTCGCGCTGGTGGCCGTGCTGTTCATCAAGGAGAAGCCGCTCAAGACGACCAGCGGCATGGAACGGCTCGCGGAGGAGGCCAAGCAGGCGGTGGCGGACGGCGACAAGCCGTCCTCGCCGACGCCGGTGAGCTGAGACCGGCAGGACTCCGTACGAGGGCGGTCGTCTCCCCTGTCGCCATCGGGCGGCGGGGCGACGGCCGCCCTCGCGCCGTTCGGCCCGTGGCCGGGCGATCACGGGCCGAATGTCGTCTGGCGTCCACCACGCGGGGCGGGTTGGCTGATGACCGTAGAAGCGTCAGTACGCCGCCCTCCAGCGCCAAGGACTTCAGATGACCACGGGTACGTCTTCCCCGACCGGCCATGGCACGCCCGCACCGGGCCCCTCCGCCACGCCGGTGCCCGGCCCCCGGCAACTGCCCCTGCTCGGCAATCTCCCGGCCTTCTCGCGCGACCCGCTCGGCTTCTTCGCCAGGCTGCGGGGCCACGGCGACGTCGTCTCCTGGCGGCTCGGCCCGCAGCGCGCGCTGTTCCTGTCGCAGCCGGAGCACATCGGGGAACTCCTCACCGGGGTCGAGACGCAGTACCGCCACCCCGAACTCGGCTGGGCGTTCAAGCTGGTGCTCGGCGAGGGCATCGTCACCTCGGAAGGCGCCGCGTGGCGCCGTAAGCGCGCGCTGGTGCAGCCGGTGGTCCGGCCCCGCCAGGTCCGCGCCTACGCGGAGACCATGACCGACTGCGCGTCCACGCTCGCCGAGACGTGGCAGCCGGGTCAACACATCGACGTACGGCGGGAGATGCTGGGCCTCACCCAGCGCATCGCCGTACGGACCCTGTTCGGCACGGACACGGCGGGCCGCGAAGGCACGATCGGACCGGCCATGGACATCGCGCAGGCGGCCATCGGTGACGAGTTCCGGGGCCTCACGCTGTTCCTGCCGCCGTGGGTTCCGACGCCGGGACGGCAGCGGCTCAAGAAGGCCGTCGCGGTCATCGACAGCGAGGTCAACCGGGTGACGGAGGAGCGGCACCGCAACGGCGCCGACCGCGACGACCTCCTCAGCCGGCTGCTCGCCGCCCGCGACGAACAGGGCGACCGGCTGACCGACAAGGAGATCCGGGACGAGGCGGTCACGCTCTACATCGGGGGTCACGAGACGACGGGTACGACGCTGACCTGGGCCTGGTATCTGCTCTCGCGCAATCCGGAGGCTCGACAGCGTCTCGCCGATGAACTGACCGCTGTCCTGGACGGCCGTACGCCCGGCTTCGACGACTTCAAGGAGCTGCGCTGGACGGAGCAGATCATCAGGGAGACGCTGCGGCTCTACCCTCCCGTGTGGCTGATGACGGGCATCGCGAAGGAGGACTCGACGCTGGGCGGCCGGCCGGTGGCGAAGGGGACCGTGCTGTGGGCGAGCCAGTGGAGCGCGCAGCGCGACGAACGCTGGTTCCCCGAGCCGGACGCGTTCCGCCCCGAGCGATGGGACGAGGGGGCGCGGCCGGTGCCGGACCACGCGTGGTTCCCGTTCGGCGGCGGCGCCAGGGCCTGCCTGGGCGCGCGCTTCGCGACGGTCGAGGCGGTACTCGTCCTGGCCACGCTCGCGCAGCGGTTCCGGCTCGACCTGGGCCCGGACGAGATCCCGCCGAAGACGGGCCTCACGCTCCAGCCGGGCCGCCCGGTGCGGGCGACGCTGCGGAGCGCGTGAGGCCGGGGCGGGCCGGCGCACGGGCGTGTACGGGCCTGCTCGGCGCACCGGGCGAACAGGCGCCACGGGCCGGGCGTGAGTTCGAGGACAGGCCCTGGGATCGGCCGTATGACGGAAAGCGCGGGTGGGAGCCCGGCCGATGAGGCGGCCCGAGGCGGCGGGCCCGGGGCGGCGACGGGCGCGGGCGGGAGTACTTCGACACCGACCCGGCCTCGCGGAGTCCGGGTATCGCGCTCGTGGGCACCGGGCCCGGCTGGGCCACCCTGCGGATGAGCGTGCGCGGGGACATGGTGAACGGGCACGGGACGGCCCACGGCGGCTATCTCCTCCTCGCCGACAGCGCCTTCGCGTGTGCCTGCGACAGCCACGGCCCGTGACCGTCGCGGCGGGCGCCGACATCGACTTCGCGCGGCCGGCGCACGAGGGGGACGTCCTGACCGCGACCGCGCGGGAGCGGAGCCGGCTCGGGCGTGGCGGTGTCTACGACGTCACCGTCACTCGCGGGGACGACGTAGTGGCCGAGTTCCGGGGGCGCGGCCGCGCCCTCAGGACCTGACCGGGCCCGCACCGGCGTCGCGGTGCGGGCCCTTCCTCGTGCCGTACCTACGCCGCGGGCCGGACCGCCGCCGCGATCCGGATATCCGACCGTTCCGTGACGCCGTTGACCGTCACCGCGAGCGTGGCCGAGCCCCGCCGCAGCGCCGTCAGCGTCCGGGTGACGGGGTCGAACGCCGCCACGTCGCGACGGTTCGCCTTGTCCGGGTCACCGATGTGCACGTTCGGCGAGCCCGTCCAGTCCGCGCTCATCGGGAAGCCGACCGGCACCTCCCTCGTCCCCTGGGTGACGGTCGCCGCGACCGCCGCCTCGTCGCCGGGCACCAGGACTGAGGGCGCGTCGAGCGCCAGCGCGTCGGTGTGGGCGCGTGTCTGTACGGAGACCCAGTCGGGCCCGCCCCGCCACGGCTCGCGCCGGGCCTCGGACTGCTCGCTCCTGGACACCTTGTCGACGCCGACGAGCGACCAGCCGGTGAACCCGCCTTCGCCGGCCGGGGCCGCCGGGTTCTTCCCGGAGTTGCCGTTGATCAGATACGGGACGCCGTCGACGCGCGAGGCGTCGAAGACCCCGACGTGGCTGCCGATGAAACCGGCGCCCTTGCCGCTCGTACGGCGGAAGTCGGCCAGCCAGTTCTCCAGCAGCGCCGCCTCCTTGCGGTCGCCGAGCTGGCTGCCCTTCTGCACGGTGGGGTCGCGCGGCGGCACATGCTCGATGATCATCACCGAGCTGACGCGGGGGTCGCCGGCCGCCGCGTCCAACTGGGCGCGCAGGGCCTTGATCTGAGCGAAGCCGCCGCCGCGCAGGGAGAGGCTGGAGGTGTCGAGCGTGACGAAGCGCGTCCCGCCGTGGTCGAACACCCGCTGCGCGGGGCCGAATTCACCGACGAAGTTGTCGATCTTCCCGCCCATCACCTCGTGGTTGCCCGGCACGTAGTACCAGGGCAGTTCGTCTCCCAGCTCCTCGGTGAGCACACGCCGCGCGAAGGCGAGGTCCGCGGGCGAACCCTCGTCGACCAGGTCGCCGTTGACGACGAGGAAGTCGGGCTTCGCCGCCTTGATCTCACGCAGCGTCCGACGGGCCTGGCGCACGATGGCGCTGTCCGGCTCGCGGGCCACGAACTGCGCGTCCGACATCACGGCGAACCGCCAGTCCCGGCCCTCGGTCTCGGCGGCAGGGTCGATCAACGGGTCGGCGGCGGGCCGCTGTCCGGGCAGGTCGACGGTGGGCGGCACCTGCGCCGTCAGCCCGTCGATCACGATCTCCCCGGTGTACTGCTTGTCGGCCGCGGTCTCCGCGAGATAGAAGCGGAACACCGACAGCGGCATCGCGGCCCCCTGCGGCACCGCGAACGCCACCTGCCGCCAGCCGGTCCAGGTGACGTACGGCCCCCGGAGCAACTGGTCCGATCCGGCGGCGTCCTTGAGATGCAGCGTCGGCCAGGCCCCCTTGCCGTCGCCCTTGATCCACATCGTGAAGGACTGCGGCTGGCCGGGCACGGTGATCTGCCGGGGCGGGCTCGCGTACGCGGCGCGGGTCGCCGTGGAGAGTCCGAAGTCGTAGGTGAGCTTCAGAGCGGTGCCGGTCTGCCCCTCGGGTGTCGCCGCGACCGAACCGGCGGCGCGGGCGTGGCTGAACTTCCAGACGGCGGCGTCGTCGAAGGCCGACACAGGCTGCTCCTGGAGTCCGACGCTCACCGCGAGCGCGGTGGTGACGCCGTCGACGGTCGCCGTGATCCGTCCCGCGCCCCCGCCGGTGGTGGAGGTGACGGTGAAGGCACCCTTGCCGTCGTCGGTGACGGCGAACAGGGCGCGGTCGTACTCCAGCTTCACGTCGCGTGGCTCCACGGGCGCGGAGGCGCCGTGCGCGTCGAGGCCGACGATGCCGAAGGTGCCGGTCGCCCGGCCGTCGGCGAGGCCGACGCGGGTGGTGGTCGGCCGGATCCGCGCAAGGTCGTCGAGGACGGTCAACTCGATGGATCCGTCGGCTCGTCCGCGTTCCGCGCGGACCTCGGTGGTGCCGCTGTGGCGGGCGGTGAACAGCCCGTCGTCATTGACCCTGCCGACCGAGGACCGTTCGGTCCGCCAGCGCGGGTGGCCCTGCGCGGGGCCGTACGTCTCGTCGTATCCGGCCGCCGTGAGGGCGCGGGTCAGTCCGGGGAAGACGCGTTCGGGGTGGCCGCCCCTGACGGGGTCGTCGCCGGGCGCGGCTCCGGCGGGCGTACGGGTCTCGACCCAGAAGCCGTCGAGGCGTCCGCTGCCGTCGGGCGCGGTGAGGGCGAGACCGTTGGGGACGGTGCGCTCGCTGCCGTCGGACGGGGCGTTCTCCACCTGGAGGGCGTCGCTGCCGGGTTCGCGGGCGACCAGCGTGGAGGAGCCGCCGCCGTCGAGGTTGAGCGCGTTGTACGCGCCGGCCTCCTTCATCATCACGGCGAGTTCGGTGAGGGTGACGCCACCGCTGTCGGCCTGCCGGCCGTCGACGGTGATCACCCGCATCTCGCTGCCGTCCTTGGAGAATCCGACGGCGGTGCGGGGCGCGGCGGTGTTGTTGCCCTGGCCCTCGTGGTTCCGCGCCACACCGTCGACGACGAGGAGTTCACGTCCGCCGACGGCGGTGCGCGGCACGGGCCCGCCGTTGGTGCGCGGGCTGTACTCCATGGCCACCGGGTCCCCGGGGCGCAGCGCCTTGAGCTGTACGGCGCCGGCCTCCCGCCCGACCAGGACGGTGGTGCCCGGCTCGATCGGACCGGTGCCGGGGGTGTCGGTGACGGTGACGACCTCGCCGTCCCGGACGGCCACCTCGGCCACAGGGGTCGCGGTGTCCACGGTGAGCGCGCGGTTGGCCGGGCCCCACGCGGCGGTGTACGCGCCGATGCCGCCGGCCGGTACGTTCGCGGCGTTGTACGCGGCGAGGGGCCGTGGTCCGGTGGGCAGCGTCAGGGTGCCGTCGAAGTACAACTCCAGGACACGCCCGGCGTTCTCGGGGCCGATACCGACGGCCCGGTTGGCGCCGGCGGCGGGCGACTGGGTCAGGGCACCGTCCTTGATGCCGGGTCCCTGCGGCGCGCCGGTCTCGTTGATGTCGAAGAAGTCGGCGTTGATGGCGGCGACGGTGCGGCGGCCCTCGCCGGGGTCGTGCCCGGCGGCGAGTTCGGAGACGCTGCGGCGGTCGGCGACCTTGCCCGAGGAGAGGTAGTCGGCCCGGACGCCGCCGCCGTCGAGGTCGACGGACAGCGCGTCGACGCGCAGCCACTTGTCGGATTCGAGGCGGTCGTACGAGGTGAGGCTGACGCCCGGCGCGACGGGGCGGGAGCTGCGCGCGGTCTCGATGCCGTCGCCGTCGACGACGGATCTGGAGGTGCCGGCCGCTCTGCCGGCGGGTGGTGGCGCGACGGGGCGCAGCACCTCGGCGGCGTTGCGCGGACGGGGGTCGGGGTTCGAGTCGGCGACGGACGGGGTGATGGCTCCCGTTGTCAGTGCGGTGACCGCCGCGAGCAGCACGACGGACCGGCGGGCAAGGCCTGGGCCCACAAGTTCTCCTGTAGTACGGGGGGTTGGCGCGGGTGGTAAGCGCTGTCAGCCGCCCAGCATCGCCGTGTGTGCCCCGGTTCGCCAGAGGTTCACGGACACGTCGGGGAGAACAGGGGGCACCGTGGAAGTGACGTGGGGTGCCCGCCGGAGTGACGGCGCGTACACCCACTCGGGTGACTGATGATGCGTCAGACAGGTGTGAGGGAGCCTCGGATCGGTCGACGGCGCGTCATGTGTCGCGCGGCGCGGGGTCCCTGCACATGAGCAGCAGGGCCATGTCGTCGCCGCCGCCGTGCTCCCCCACCATCTCGCCGAGACCGTCCGCCAGTTCATGGATGTCGGCGGGACCGTCCCGCACGGCCTGTGCCAGCCGTTCGAGTCCTTCGTCGAGCGTGGCTCCCGGCCGCTCCACCAGCCCGTCGGTGTAGATGAGGAGCGTCTCGTCGGGAGCGAGCGTCGTGCGGGTGACCGGGTAGTCGGCGGCTCCGCGCCGGTGGGAGACGTTCGTGATCCCGAGCGGCAGCCCGCCCTCGGTGTCGACGACGGCGCACGTGCCGTCGCCGCACCGCACCATGGGTTCGAGGTGTCCGGCCCGGACGATCTGGAGCGCTCCTGTCGACAGATCGACTTCCACATACGTGCAGGTCGCGAAGCGGTCGGTGTCCAGCTCATGCAGGAGAGTGGAGGTGCGGGCCATCGCCGTCGCGGGCGAGTGCCCCTCGGAGACGTACGCCGACAGCACGATCCGCAGTTGTCCCATGACGGCGGCGGCGTCCGTGTCGTGGCCCTGGACGTCGCCGATCATCAGGCCGACCCGGTTGCCCGGCAGCGGGATCACGTCGTACCAGTCGCCGCCGATGTCGCGTCCGGCCCTGGCCGCGCGGTAGCGCGCGGCGATCCGGGCGCCGGGGACCGCGGGGATACGGTGCGGCAGCATGGCCCGTTGCAGGCTCTCGGCGAGGTCGTGCTCCTGCTCGAAGAGCATCGCGCGCTGGAGGCTCTGGGCGATGCTGCTGCTGAGGGTGAGCAGCAGATTGCGTTCCTCGCCGGTGAAACCGCCGTGCCGCGAGTACAGCATTCCGAGCGCGCCGATCGTTCTGCCCTGCACTATCAGGGGCAGATAGGCGCCCGAGGCCACCGGGAGGTGCTGAATGTGGTGCCAGAGCGGCGGGAAGGCGCGCCGGAACTCCTCACGTGAGGTGATGTAGCGGGGCCGTAGCGTACGGACGACCTCACTCATCGGGAAGCGCGCGTCGACCCGCGTGTACTGGAGTTCGGGGACGTACAGACCCAGCCGCCCCTCCGTGACGGTGTGAACGCGTCCGTTCTCCACGATGCCGAGCATGACGCTCACCGCGCCGAGGCTGCTGAGCGCTTCGGCGTCCTTGAGCGCGTCGGTGACGTCCTGCACGGTGTTCGCGCGGGCGAGCAGGGCGGTGACACGGCGGACCATGCTGGTGAGCCGGCGACGGGTCTCGACCAGCTCGGTGCGCATGGCGGCGTCGTCCAGCTCGCGGGTGGCGTCGCGCACTATGCCGATGACCCGGTACGGGTCGCCCGCCGTGTCGCGCACGAGACGGCCCTGGGTGTGGAGCCAGCGGCGCGATCCGTCGCGGCAGCGGATCCGGAAGTACGCCCCGTAGATGTCGCTGCCGCTCTCCAGCGCCCGCCGGATCAGCGTGTCGAGGCGCTCCAGCTCCTCGGCCGGCACCCGGTTGGCGACCGCCATGTTGCCGTCGTACTCGTCGGGGCGCAGGTCGAAGACGTCGAGGGCCCCGGGATCCAGGTGCATGTACTCGCCGCGGAGATCGATGTCGAAGCTGCCCATGCGGTTGTACGCGAGGGTCAGGTCGGGGCTGGCGGGCCAGTCCGGTTCGGACGGATCGGGTGGTTCGGACCGGTCCGGGAGGGGGAAGCCGGGTGGCGGGTCGACACTCACGGGCCCCTCTTCCCAGTCGCGGGCACGGCAGGTCGGTCTGTTCCGTAGCTTCTGCTGTCAATTGTGTGCGCAGCACCGGTAGGGACCGCAAGCGGGCGATACGCGCCGGTACGAAATGGTACGAGCCGGTGCGAGGTTCCGCGCGCGCTCAGTGACCGGTGATCAGCCGCTGGATCGCGGGCGCGTAGAGGTCCGCCAGCTGTTCGGGGGTGGCACGCTCACCGGCTCCGGGGCGGTGAAGGCTGAGGGTGGCGCCCAGACCGAGGAGCTGGCCGGTGATCAGCTCCGCCCTCAGCTCACGCCGTTCTCCGCCGAGGAGACCGGCCAGCCGGGCGGTGACCTGCTCGCGGAAGCGCTCACGCAGCAGCGTCCGCTCGTCCATGTTGCCGAGGGAGAAGACGACGCGCAGGAGGGGGTCGGAGTGGTTCTCGCGCCGTAGGCGGACCATGGTCAGCACGAGGTGTCTGCCGAGGTCGGCGGGTGGCGCGGCGAAGAGTCTGTCGGCGGCGGGGCCGAAGTCGGCGACGGTGTTGAAGAGGCGTTCCTTGGTGCCGAAGCGTTTGACGATGAGCGAGGCGCTGACGCCGGCGTCGGCGGCGATGCCCCGCATGGTCACCTCGGCGTAGGGGCGCTGGGTGAACGCGCGGCGGGCGGCCCGCAGAATTGCGAGACGGCCGGTACCGGGGTCCGCGCCGCTGTCCGCCGCACTGTCCTCGGCGGAACCTTCGGCGGGATCCGAGCCGCTGCCCGCGCCGAGGTCCGAGCCGAGGTCCGAGCCTTTCGCCGCGCGGGCCTCCCCGCCCGGGTCCCTCGTCCCGTCGGCCGCACGCCCGGTCGTCGTCATGCGCCCTCCTCGGCGAACGTACGGCTTGCTGTCTGCTCCTTGCCGACGGTACCCGGCTCGGCGGCCACCGCACGGCCCGGCAGGCACAGGGTGACCGCCAGGGCGAGCACGGCCGCGCCCGCGGCGATGAGGAAGACCAGCAGATAGGCGTGGAGGGTGGGGGCGGTACGGCCGCCGGCCTGGAAGGTGATGTTGGCGAGTACGGCGGCGACCACCGCGCTGCAGAAGGCCTGCCCCACGGACCGCATCAGGGTGTTGAGGCCGTTGGCCGCACCGGTCTCGCCCGCGGGCACCGCGCGCATGACGAGTGCGGGCAGGGCGGAGTAGGCGATGGCGGTGCCCGCCGCGACGACGGTCGCGCCGGCGATGATCGGCCACAGGCTGTGACTGGTGAAGAAGCGCACCACGTACCCGACCGCCATCACCGCGGCGGCCAGCGCGAGGGCCGTCTTGGGGCCGTATTTCGCGGAGATCCCGGCCGACACCGGCGACAGCGCCACCATCGCGAGACCACCGGGCAGCAGACACAGTCCGCCGACGACGATCGACGCGCCGAGACCGTAACCGGTGTTCGTGGGTTCTTGGACCATCTGCGCGGTGACCAGGGAGTTCGCGTAGAAGGCGAAGCCGATGAGGAGGGCGGCGATGTTCGTCAGGAGTACGGCCGGGCGCGCGGACACCCGCAGGTCGACCATCGGGGACGTGATGCGCAGCTCGTACGCGCCCCAGAGCAGGCCGATGGCGAGGGCGGCCACGAGCAGGCCGACGGTGCGCACAGAGGTCCAGCCCCAGTCCGCGCCCTGGGTGACGGCGAGCAGCAGGCTGACGAGGGTCGCGGAGAGGCCGAGCGTGCCGATGACGTCGAACCGGCCGCGGGAGCGCGGTGGGGACTCCGGGACGCAAGCCAGGACGAGGACGATGTCGATCAGCCCCAGGACGGCCGAGGCCCAGAACATGGTGTGCCAGTCGAAGTTCTGCACGACGAGGGCGGCGACCGGCAGTCCCACGGCGGCGCCGATCCCGAGGGTCGAGCTCATGAGGGCGACGGAGGACAGCAGCCGTGCGGGCGGGAGTTCGTCGCGCATGATGCTGATGCCGAGCGGTACGACGGCGAGCGCCGCGCCCTGGAGGGCCCGGCCGGTGATCAGCACGCCGATGTGGGAGCTGACGGCGCACAGGACCGAACCGGCGACGAGCACACCGAGCGAGGCGATGAGGACCCTGCGCTTGCCGTACATGTCGCCGACACGGCCGAGTACGGGTGTGAAGACCGCGCCGGTCAGCAGTGTGATCGTGACGAGCCAGCTCGCCGCGGCCGGTGTGCTCCCCGTCAGGGCGGGGACGTGCGGCAGCAGGGGCACGACCAGCGTCTGCATCACGGCGACCACGACGCCACAGAAGGCCAGTACGGCGACGAGGAAGCGGCGGGGCTGCCCTTCCACGGGCTCCGGCTTCGGTATCTCTCCTGCGGACATCCGCTCTCCGTTGTTCTCCGTCGTCCTGCCGCGGCCTCCGGGACCGCACGTCACAGAGGGGGGTGCACAAGCGTTCACCCCGAGGGTAAACATCCGTGCACCCCCTTGTCACATGCCGTTCTCTCACCAATTGGCTCAATTTCGTTACCGAGGGTGAGTTTGCGCGTTGAACGTGCGTGAAGGCCGCGCATCCTGCGGCTGGTTCGAAACGTTCAAGGAGAAACTTGATGTCGCGTATCGCGAAGGCAGCTGCTGTTCTCGCCGGCACGGGCGCCGTGCTGGCCGGCGGTGCCGGTATGGCCGCTGCCGACGCCGGCGCCGAGGCTGCGGCCGTCGGTTCGCCCGGAGTCCTTTCCGGCAACGTGGTCCAGGTGCCTGTGCACATCCCGGTCAACCTCTGCGGCAACACCGTCGATGTGGTCGGTCTGCTCAACCCGGCGTTCGGCAACCAGTGCGTCAACGCCGACGGTGGCCACGACAAGGGTGGCTACGGCCACTGAGCCTCCGGCACCCCGGGGACGTACATCCTCGATGGACGTCCTTGATCCACGCCTCTGAGGCATGAGGCAACGGCCTCCCGCATCGCGTGCGGGAGGCCGTTGTGCGTGGGAGCCGGGGTATCCGGCTCAGACGTCGTACCGGTACAGGCTCTGGTGGCTGAGCATCTCCGACGGCTTCGTCCCCCACGGCGGCATCGGCTCGTCCACGCTGATGGCCCGGCCGCGCTGCGGATCGTCGCCGCCGAGCTTGCGCTGCGGCAGATAGGTCGACTTCGGGTGCTTCTTCTGCCAGCGGTCCCAGAGGAGGTCGACAAAGGCGTGGTGGAGCCAGAAGGCCGGGTCATGGGGCGCGGTCGCACCCAGCATCTGGCCGCCCACCCACCGGTGGACCCGGTTGTGGTTGCGCCACCGCGTCTTGTCGCTGCCCGCCGTCCAGCCTTCGAGGCGGTTGCGGAAACCGCGTGTGACGGTGGAGTCCCAGGGCGCGGCGTCGTAGACCGACTCGTCCATCGCCCAGGCCAGTTCGGCCTTGGTGGGCAGCGCGATGGGGGAGGTGGGGCGGCCGAAGGCGCGGACGAGGAACTTCCGCTCCAGCACCCCGTCGTCGATGGTCCAGTTGCCCGCCGCGTAGGCGAACGCCCCGGTCGTGACCTGCCCGTCGGACGAACGGCCGTCGCCGCCGAGGAAGTCCTCGGACCAGAGGGAAGCGGCCGGTGTGTTGTCGGTCGTCCAGTCCCAGTACGGCACCGTCACCTTGGGGTCGACGCGCTGAAGCGCCCGCTCGAACTCCAGCAGGTACTTGCGGTGCCACGGCAGGAACGAGGGCGCCATATGCCCGGACCGCGGTCCGTCGTCGCCGTCGGCCCGGTAGTACTGGACGTGCTGGCGGACGAAGCCGTCGTAGTCGCCCCGGCGTTTGAGCTCCAGGACCGTCGCGACGAAGCGCTTCTTCTCCGCGCCGGTGAGATTCCGCTGATTCTTTCTGATGTGCACCGTGGAGGGTCCTCCCTGCGGTCAGTGAAGTGCCGGTCCGGCGAGCGCGAGCTGGGTGCCGCCGAGGTCGTCGACCGCCGCGCGGGCGGTCGCGAGCACCGTCGGGAACGACTCGAAGTGGTTGACCACGCTGACGTAGCTGCCGTCGGCGCGGCGCATGACGTGCAGGGGACGGCCGTCGATACGGACTTCGGCCTCCGTCCCCCTGATGTGCCGGCCGCCGTACATCTCGTCGATGAGCTCCGCGGCAGGTGAGCCCGCGCCCACATCGGCATCGGCATCGGCGGCCGGTGCGGCGGTCTCGCGGGGGGCGGCCCGAAAAATGGGCGTCAGGGCCGCGGCCGTACCGCCGATCGCCCCGAGGGCGAATGCCGCGCGCA